>CAYRLP010000151.1:0-6634 GCA_964424935.1 uncultured Bacteroides sp. | reverse complement strand
CTGCATAGGTCATCCTCCCAGGCCTGGTTCGTTTCGTTCCAGTACTGAAGGTTCTGCACCGGGATTTCCAGCTGAACCCTTCTGCCTTCGCCGGGATCGAGCGGAACCCGTGAAAATGCCTTGAGTTCTTTGTAGGGCCATTCAACCGAAGGGTCAATGCGGTGGACATAGACCTGGACCACTTCATCGGCTGCCACGGTCCCCGTATTATCCAGTTGAAAAGAAACCCGGATCACATCGTCTTTTCCGTAGGTTTGCTTATTGGTTTTCAGGTCCGAATATTCGAACGTGGTGTAGGTGAGGCCATAACCGAAGGGATACATGACCGGAAGATCCTTTGTGTCGAACCACCGGTAACCCACCAGCGATTCCTCCGAATAATAGGCCGTATTGGGATCCTCATTCAATCTCCTGCCCGTTGAATCCGGTGTGGATCTGTTTTCAGTTTCAGAAACAAGGTCGGCAAACACATCGGCACCTCTCCTTCCTTGGGGATAGTTCTTCAGGGCATAGGCAGGGGAATCTTCAAGTTTTATTGGAAGAGTGAAAGGCAAACGCCCGCTGGGTGAAATATTTCCTAACAGTACATCAGCCAGTGCATTTCCACCTTCAGTACCGTTGAACCATGAGATCAGCATGGCCCTGGATAGGGGCTGTACCACATTCAGGTCGTTTGGTGCTCCACTGACCAGTACAGTTACTATGTTTGGATTTACCCCGACAATAGCCTGAATCAGATCGTCCTGACCGGATGGAAGCATCATGTTCCATCGGTCACTTCCTTCGGTTTCCACTGCCCGGTTATCGCCTCCAATGAAAAGAACCAGATCTGCCTTCGAAGCTGTTTCAAGAGCTTCTTCGGCCAGTTTTTTAGCCAGTTCTTCTTTTTCCCGTTCCTCGTTTTCAATTTCTTCCGGTGTCATATTCCTTCTTCTGAACATTAGTGCAAAATCGAAAACCACGGGGTCGTATCCTTGGGCATAGACAATTTCGGCCTGGTCCCCGATCCGGTTCTTTAATCCTTCCAGCGGGGTCACTTCGTAAAGGGTTTTGACACCGGCTCCCATTCCCCCCAATCCCATGGTTTGCACGGCGTTGGCCCCTATTACAGCGATAAGCGGATGGTTACTCAGGTCCAGGGGAAGGGCTCCTTCGTTCTTCAACAGGACGATGGATTTTGAGGCAACCTTGTAGGCAATTTCCTGCTGGGGAGCTTGTGAAGTGACCTCCTTGTTGGCCTGGTCGGGCGGTATGGGTTCCACGGCCAGTCTCACCCGGAGTATTTCACGTACGCGCTGATTAATGGTATCTTCCGGAACCGCTCCTGCCTTCACGGTATCGATCAGGGCCTGCCCCAGATATCTTTGACCCGGCATTTCAACATTCAGACCGTTCATTACTGCATCCACGGTGCTGTGCGTTCCGCCCCAGTCTGAAATAACCATTCCTTTAAATCCCCATTCATCGCGAAGTATTTTATTCAGAAGCATATCATTCTCGGCACACCACCATCCATCCACCTTGTTATAGGCCGCCATGACTCCGTATGCGTCTCCTTCCACAACAGCGGCTTTGAACGGGGGAAGGTATATCTCCCGCATGGCCCGCTCACCTACGATCACGTTGACCCTTCCGCGGTTGTTCTCCTGATTATTCAGGGCAAAGTGTTTCAGACAGGTCGCCATGCCGTTGTCCTGTACCCCTTTCGTATAGCCCACGGACAGCCTTGAGCTGAGGAAGGGATCCTCGCTGAGATACTCATAGGTACGCCCCCCTGTGGGGATCCGCTGGATATTAATGGCAGGTCCCAGAAGCATGTCTTTTCCCCGCAGGCGCCCCTCTGCAGCCATCCCGGTGCCGTATTCATATGCCAGTTCGGGGCTCCAGGTGGCAGCCAGTGCCGATCCCGTGGGGAAGAAGGTGGCTTTATCCGTTTCCCAGCCCAATGGATTCCAACCGTCGGGTTGCATCTCTTCGCGGATCCCGAACGGTCCGTCCGCGTAAATCATATCTGCAATTCCCAGGCGTTCCACACCAGCGGAAACAAACATATATTTCGCGTGAAGCATATTGATCTTCTCCTCCAGTGTCATTTGCATGATGAGACTGTCGATCTGTGCTTCGTTCTGCAGCAAAGCCGGTTGCGGCAACTGCTTTTCTGAGCAGGCCCCCAGCAAAACGGCAATAATAGCAATACCTGAAAGTCTGATGGATTTCATTATAATAGGCAGTCTGAGTATGAATGGAATTGAATTTGATGGTCTTTCAAATCTAATTAATAAACCATGTTTGTGCAAAAGGAAATTTTGCATTTCCGGAAGTGATCTCTTCGATCAAAATGTTTAGATTTAGTAATCATATCCATCCCGGCTGCCATGAAAAGAACTATTTCTGCAATTACTGCCCTGCTTCTGTATACATGCCTTCTCCAGGCCCAGGATTATAAAACCGGAACCGGTTCCCCGGGTTCTGACTTCCATTGGCCCGAAGGGAAACAAATGGCCCTCAGCCTGACCTTTGATGATGCCCGTTACAGCCAGGTGGAGAAGGGGATACCTTTATTGAACCAGTACGAAGTACACGGCACATTTTACGTGTCACCCGGTCCCATGCTGGAACGGGTGGAGGATTGGAAACGTGCGATAGGTGCAGGGCATGAGATCGGCAACCATACCCTGGTCCATCCCTGTTCCGGGAACTTTCCCTGGGCCCGGGATAAGGCCCTGGAGGACTATACCCTGGAAAAGATGGCCCAGGAACTGGATTCGGCAAGTACCCTCATCCATGAGGTCCTGGGAGTCTGGCCAACGGCCTTTGCCTATACCTGTGGCCAGACCTATGTTGGCAGGGGGGTGGATACTAAAAGTTACGTGCCCCTGGTGGCCGAACGTTTCATTACCGGCCGGAACTGGATGAATGAGGGTCCCAACGATCCCATATATTGCGACCTGGCACGGCTCAACGGCACGGAACTGGACGGGAAGTCATTTGAGGAAGCCCTTCAACTGATCGAGGAGGCCCGGGAACAGGGTGCCTGGCTGATTTTCGCCGGTCACGAGATGAATGAGGGCGGAAGACAGACCTCCCTGCTACCCACCATCGATTCCATCTGCCGGTATGCCTCGGATCCCGCCCATGGAATCTGGCTGGACCATGTGACCAACATCGGGCAGTATGTCCGGGAATGGCAGGAATAGCAGGACCCTATTCCATCTATTTCATCACTACTTCCACCCCTTTTCTCTTCAGTCTTCTTAAACCAAATAGTATTATCATAAGGGATATAAAAGCAGTTGCGGTAATCATTCCGGCCACGGGAGTACTATTTGTGGCACTCAGCAATCCTATACTTGCAGAACTCAGGCCGGCAACACCTATTCTGATCATTCCAACCAGAGCGGAAGCACTTCCCATGTTTTTACGGATTGGTGCAAGTGCCAGTGCAATACCATTTGGAGAAGTAAAACCAATACATAACAATACAAGGAATAGAAAGACTATATTCAGATTCCGGTCAAACCAGTGGTTTAATACGCCAGCAAAATATACACTACCAATAATGAACTGACTGACCAGGGCAAATCGGAAAATCTTCTGGCTGCTGAAATATCTCAGAAGAAGTATGTTCAATTGACTGCCTCCAATAAATCCCACAGACAGCCCGGCAAATATATATCCAAATACTTTTGGTGTAATCTGGTAATTTTCCATGAATATGATAGGTGAACCAGCCACATAGATAAATAATGAAGCAAATGAAAATGCCCCGCCAACTGCATAGGTTATAAACTGGGGATTGATTAATATATCCCGGTAGTTCCTGGCTACTTTCCTTATTTTTAAACTTGCATCATCATCGGGAACATATCCGATTGGAAGGGCAAACCGTACGAGCCCCGTTAAAACCATGGCCATAAATATCAGAAATACAAATATCCAGTGCCAGTTCAAAAGAGTTAGGATATGACTTCCCAGATAAGGTGCTAGAAGCGGAGAAGCACCAATCACCAGAACCAGCATGGAAAATATTTTTGAACTTTCTTCGGGCGGGAAAAAATCACGAACCATGGCCAGGGCTGAAACAGATGCCACCGATGCTCCCAGGGCCTGTAAAAACCTGAACAATATAAAGGAAGTGACACTCCAGGATGAAATACAGGCCAGACTGGCAAGAATACTGATTACTATACCAAAATAAAGCGGCGTTTTTCTTCCAAACCGGTCCAGCAGCGGTCCGTATATAATTTGTCCAAAGGCAAAACCTATAAAAAAGGTTGAAAGCGAATAGGCCATGCGTGCAGATGTCGTCCCAAAATAATCTGCAATATTGGGCATTGCAGGTAAATAGGTATCAACGGAAAAAGGAACGTAAGCGGTAAGGATGCCCAGTATCAGTATAATCTTAAATCTGTTCTCAGTAGTTGCCCTGGATAAAGAGATTGAAATATTTTTCATTGTAAAATAACAACACAGCTATATAAAAGTTTTTCCGGGGGCTATAAAAAATGTATAGAATTATTTGCAAAATGTATATAATACTATACATTTGTATAAAACTATATCGTCATGCTTACCAGCACCTCATTAGCCAATCATCGATTCAAGCTTCTCGGCCTAATCCTTTCCTGCATGGGAATCATACTCTTTATCATACTTAAAATCCTGAATTACACTTACCAGGAAGGCTGGGAAGACAGGATCTTTATGATCAATCACTTTATCATAGTTTTCGGTATGGTCATGATCATGTTCAGCAGTGAAAGCAACGATGATGAAAGGGTAAAACTCATACGGCAGTCCCTCCTCAGGTTTTTCTTTGCATTGCTGGTTTGTGGAATCATGCTGTATATCATACTGACTTCACTGGAGAGCTTTAAAGGTTCATTTTATTTCATCCTGTACATCATTGAGACCGTTCTGGTGGCTTACCTTATTTCTTTCCGCATTTCTTTGCGTACCAATCCTGACTGGATATTTCGTAAACCATCTGAAATAAAGTCCCGTTTCATTGTAATGGGAGCATCCATATTGTTTCTGATAGGATGGATCATATATGTTGTTATTACCTATAATATCTGAACCGATCATTGAAAAATTCCATAAAAGTTGAACGGGCAAGAAGGAACCTGACGCAAACCGAGCTGGCACAAATGGTAGGAGTCACGAGACTGACCATACACTCTATTGAGACCGGGAAGTTTAATCCTTCTGTAATACTCGCCCTGAAAATCGCGAATTGTTTCGAAGTGCCGGTTGAATCTGTTTTTGAATTGGAAGAAGATGACTGAAAACTAACAATGTCAACCATCATGAAAGCAATCATTCTTTCCCTGCTGTTGCTGGTCAGCCAGCAGGCTTTATGGTCCCAGAAAGAGGACCCCGGTTATATCCTCTGGCAGGTGAACATCAATGGATCCGATTTCACCCTGGCTGGATCTGTACACGCTGGCAAGCCGGAATATTTCCCTCTTCCGGATGCCTATATGAATGCCTACTATCAAGCGGATGTAGTCATCCTGGAAGTGAAGGAGAGTTCAAAGGAATTGGAGAAAATGATATTCAGTTATGCAGAGAAGGACAGTCTGGAAGAAGGGCAATACCTTGATAAGCACCTTAGTTCTGAAAGCAAAGAGATTTTATCCGTGCTTTTCAAGGGAAAGGAAGACCTCTTGTCTCGTTATTATTGTTATGAAGGCTGGTTGCTAAATTCGGTCGTATCCGTTTGGAGATCTGTCTATTTTGGCTATGACCCTGAACTGTCTGTGGATATGTATTTCCATGATCTTGCCGTCAGAGATAAAAAACAGGTCATAGGCCTTGACAAAGTTGAGACCCAGCTGGCCCTGTTTGATTTTGATGTGCCCTTTGAAACCCAGTTAAAGATTCTGGAGTCTGCAATACAGGGCGCAAAACAGAGAGCGCAGGCAGAACAGCCCCTGTTCGACCATTATTACAATTCTGACGTGGATGGCCTCAGAGAAGCGTTTCTGACATTAATGAACCTGGAAAATCCTCAGATGAGATCAGTCTATAATCAGGTTTTTGTCAGCCGAAACAAAGCCTGGGTAAGGAAGCTGATTGAATTATCCTCAAGCCATCCTGGTAATTATTTCATGCTGGTGGGAAGCGGTCATTATTTCGGCCCTGACAATATTCTGGAGCTTCTGGAGGCTGAAGGATTTACCGTTATTATTAACAATTCTATATAATTGAATATAAAATATCATCAAGCAATAAATCTTCCTAACCATAGTTGAAAGGAGAAAAGATAAAATACAAAGGTTATGAAGACTACATTTAAGGTTGCGAATAATTTGATAGGGCGCGCTGCAGGAATGGTATCGATTCTAATACTCATGCTTGGTCTTATCATTGCATGTGAAAAGGAAGAAGAATATCCAGATTACAATCCACCTGCGGACCATACAATTAGTCAGGATGGTGTTATGCATAAGGACGGACTTCATGATCCACTAACAAACTGTGTGGGCTGTCATGGAGCTGATTTAACAGGTGGAAACGTAGGTGTATCCTGTTTTGAATGCCATAGCCAAAAATGGTAAGCGGCAGGATTTTATTTCAAGAAACGCTCATCAAAGAGTAACCTGATATTTTCCTGTGATTTTCTTCATGG
>CAYRLP010000150.1:0-6667 GCA_964424935.1 uncultured Bacteroides sp. | reverse complement strand
CGATTATCATGCAGGATTATGACAAGGGAGTCCTGACCCCACGCATCATATCCGAGGTAATAATCGCATCCGAACGGGTTTCTGTACCGGTGCTGGTCGACCCGAAGTTCAGGAGCTTTGATCTGTACAGGAAGGTAAAACTGTTCAAACCCAATTTTAAGGAGCTGGTCACGGGACTGAAACTCGATGTAAACAAGAAAGAGATTGAGAAAATTGCTGAAGCGGTAAAGGTATTTCAGCAAAAACAGCAGATCGATCAGTTTTTGGTTACTCTGAGCGACCAGGGGGTAATTACCGCTGTGGATGGGGAATATTTGCATATTCCTGCTGTGAAAAGAGAAATTACCGATGTGTCAGGAGCGGGTGATACCGTCATTTCCGTAGCAGCCCTGTGTCTGGTTGCGGGATTCACTTCAGGCGAAATAGCAGCGATTTCTAATCTGGCCGGGGGACAGGTGTGTGAGAAGGCTGGCGTGGTTCCCATACAAGGGGAGAAGTTGCTGGAGGAATGCATGATGCACTTTAAAAGTCCGTAAAGTTTATTAATTTTGCCATCCAATCCGGGGTATAGCGCAGCCCGGTAGCGCGCTTCGTTCGGGACGAAGAGGTCGTGGGTTCAAATCCCGCTACCCCGACAAAAAAATTAGCCATCTTCCGCATTTGGCGGAAGGTGGCTTTACTTTTTTAAGTCACTTCCTTATCGGGAAGGGAATATTGAATTAGTTTTAGCTTTATTTTTACCTCAACAGTCCATGTTATGATTTTTAGCGTAATAACCTGGGATTTCAATCCGGAGATTTTTTCAATAGGTAATCATGGTGTCCGATGGTATGGTTTAATGATTGCTTTGGGGTTGTTTACAGGATACCTGATTTTTAAGCGATATCTCCGGGGTGACAAACTCACAACAGAGATGGTCGATAGTCTATTAGTTTATATGGCAATTGCTGGTATTGTTGGTGCAAGGCTCGGTCATTGCTTCTTTTACGAACCTGACTATTTTCTGAAAAATCCCCTGGAGATTCTTAAAATCTGGAAAGGGGGACTGGCAAGTCATGGTTGGGCCATTGGTATACTTATCGCTCTCTGGCTATATTATAGAAAATATAAGATTCCTGCTCTCTGGCTTATGGACAGAATTGTTATTGTTGTGGCATTACTTGCAGCGTTCATCCGTATCGGGAATTTTTTCAACTCAGAGATTTATGGTCTTCCAACCTCTTTGCCATGGGGTGTGGAATTTGTAAGAGACAGGCTATACGACAGCACCACTGGTGCTTTACTCCCAACTGTGCCAAGGCATCCCACGCAATTTTACGAAGCAATAAGTTACTTTCTGATATTCATCGCATCCTTCGCTTTTTATCGAAAAAGGAACATGGAAATACGGGATGGTTTCATTTTCAGTGTCTTTATGATTGCTCTTTTCAGTGCCAGATTTTTAATCGAATTTTTAAAGAATGACCAGGTCGCATTTGAGGCAGGAATGAAGTTCAACATGGGGCAATTGTTGAGCCTTCCGTTTATTTTTACAGGTATAGGTTTGATTATCTGGACGAAAGCGAAACCAAGGTACTTTTCTCAGGAGCAAATGACTTCTTGATCCTTTCGATTTCAACTCGCATAGGGGTATATCACGATCTGTGTGTGTTAGAAGTACGAACCAATAAATTTCGAGTCATGAAAAAAGTAGCAATTATAAGTCTGGCAATATTAACAGGTTTATTCTTCTCTTCCTTTGTGGTCCCTGTACGATGGGAGCACCTTGGTAGCAGGAAGATCAACCACACCCTTGATAGGGATGTTATCTATGTTACTGGTGCTGAAGGGAGCTTTAATGCTTTGAAAATTAAAGTAATTAGTGAACCCATTGCGCTCTATGATATAAAAGTGCACTATAGAAATGGCGGTGTTGAGGATATAAAAACCAGGATAAATCTCCCCGCTGGTGGTGAGTCCCGTGTTATTGATCTGAGAGGAAAGAACCGTGTGATCGAAAAAGTCGTATTCCGTTATGAGACGAAGGGAAGCCAGGGTAAAAGAGCTAAGGTCCTGCTATTCGGACGTCATTAGAAATACTAGCATTCAGGGATCTTTATTTCTCGGAAAGTCATTTAAAATGTCCCCCGGTGTGAACCGGGGGATGTTTTTTAGATCTCGAGCCTACATTAGTTTCTTTCCCTGAACAGTGGAGCTATGGTATACCAGGATAATGCAGGGAAGAAGATCATGGGGATTGCCAGTCCCGGGAAAAGCTCGGGGTATTCTATTTCGAGCGGTAATGATATTGAGATAGGGATAATAATGAGCGCAAAGGATAAAATGGAAAAAAGAAAATTAAAGGTAATTTCACCCTTCTTCTTCAACCAGAGGACCAAGGCCCAATTTAAAAAAGCCGCTATCAGGCAAAAGAGTATATTGAGACTTACAATTCTGGGAATACCCAGTACACTTGAAAAATCAGCCTGCGTCGCAAAATAAAAGATCCGGTAATAGATAATGGCCGCGACGGAAGCCATTATTCCTGATATACATGCGTGGATAAAATACTTCTTAAACACAGATTTCTTTAGTTTGTAACAGGCACAGAAATGTCAACTTTAAGGACTGCAGCACCATGTTTGGGTTCTTCTGTATTAATGTTGTAATCAAGCCTGTTAACTTCAAATTCGCCGGAAAATACATTATTCCTGAAAGTAAATGGAATGGTAACCTCCTTCTGAACTCCATGCATATCCAGGGTTCCCTTTGCCTCAAAACCGTCTGAAGTCTTCGTAATCGAATGTGAAGAAAATCTGATTTCCTGATATTTTTCGGCATCCAGCCATTGTTCACTTTTGGCATGGGTGTTTTTCATGCCATTTCCGGTATTGATCGTAGCCACATCGATGGATACATCGAATTGTGAGACATCCAGGTGGTTTGGATTAAAGCGAATCGTGCCTTTCAATCCTCTGAATTCACCGGCAGGATCTCTTCCATCAAACCTTACGTAGTAATTATCGGCTATTTTCAGATCAGGCGGTTGAAAAGCAGTAAATGCAGAAACAATTGTAATGATAATAGCGGCAGCAACATAAAAGTGTTTTCTCATGATGATGAAATTTTGCATTGTTTGTAACAGATAATCAAGAAATAGGTCCGCTATGTTCTTAGGGTATAAACAATGTTCAGGTCATAAAGTTTGAGATGGGTTATGTATCAGGCGAACAGTGCAGCCGCTGCTTCCAGAACGATTAAACCTGTTGAACTTTTCCCCGTCGCTTTTGTTGAGTCATTGATTCAATTAATTAAACAGGATGCGCAAAGAAGGAAACATAGGATTCTACGATTTGGCAGCACGGACACCGCAGGACGAAGAACTCCCAATGGCTGACTACCGGGGGAAAGTGATGCTGATCGTCAATACGGCCACCAAATGCGGACTGGCCCCGCAATTCAGGGAACTGGAAGCCCTTCACCAGAAATACAGGGATAAGGGTCTGGTTGTGCTGGGATTTCCATGTAACCAGTTCATGAACCAGGAACCGGTGTCGAACCAGGACATGGAGCAAACCTGTGAAAATGATTTTGGTGTAAGCTTCCAGCTGACCGAAAAGATAAGGGTTAACGGACGGGATACTCATCCGGTATTCAGCTATTTAAAGAAAAACCTTCCGGGGACGCTCGGTAAAAGGATCAAGTGGAACTTTACCAAATTCCTGGTAACTCCCGATGGCAAGCCCTACAAAAGATATGCTCCTGCTACCAAACCGGTTGCACTTGAGAAGGATATCCAGAACCTCCTGCCAGCCAATTAGGTACCCGGGATTCAGATTTGTATGATATTTGGAACCTGGTATTCATCTACGCACAGGCTCCGGAATAGGGCGCTTGAGGTTTTTTTGTACATTGTCTGATAAATACCCGCTATGCATTCAGCGAAAACGTATTTCAGTTTCGCTTACACGCTGTTCTTCCTTGTATGTGGTTGCGGGAACAGCCCCCGTGAATCAGAATCCGTTCCGCCCAATTTCCTCCTGGTTATCACCGACGACCAGTCCTGGGAACATGCAGGTTGCTATGGTGACCGGGCAGTTCGCACTCCGGTTATGGACCGGCTCGCAAATGAAGGTGTGCGATTTGAGCATGCATACGCAGCCTGTCCTTCCTGCTCCCCGTCCAGAGCAGGAATCCTGACCGGACAGGATATTTACAGACTGGAGGAAGGGGGTGTCCTTACCGGATTCATCAGGGAAAAATATGTGTTGTTCCCGAATATCCTTACAGAGAACGGGTACAGGGTGGGCAGTACAGGGAAAAGATACTGGCCGCGGACGCAACAGGTGGAAGGGGCCGTTGATGAACCCATTGGTGAGGTATACAGCATCTCATATCAGGACGGAACTCCCGATGGAATTTCCAGCTATGATTATCCTTCCTGTTTCACCCGTTTCCTGGAGGACCTGGAGGAAGACGAACCTTTCTTCTTCTGGGTCGGAACCGGCGAACCCCATCGTCCGTACGAGCTTTCAAGGGGAATGCGAACCGGCGTGGATACCTCAAAGATCAGGGTGCCCGGTTTTCTGCCTGATATTCCGGTTACAAAGCTCGATCTGGCCAACTACCTGAGTGAGATAGAATGGGTGGATGAAGCGCTCCGTGTTATGATTGATGAACTGGAAACCAGGAAACTACTTGAGAATACACTGATCATAGTAACTTCGGATAATGGTATGCCGTTCCCGCGGTCCAAGGCGACACTCTATGATCATGGGGTCAGGATACCGCTGGTCATTTACTGGGAATCCCATATGAAAGGCCCCCGGGTTCTTACAAATCCTGTAAGCCTGATTGACCTGGGACCCACAATGTTGGATCTGGCCGGAATCGAGATCCCAAGCCAGATGACAGGAAGGAGTATGAAGGACCTGATCCTGTCCGGGAAATCCGGATATCTTCAAACAGGGCGCGAGTATGTGGTTACGGCATTTGAAAAGCATACCCTTTGCCGGCCTGACAGCCTGGGATATCCCCGCAGGGCGATCCACACAAGAGAATGGACATACATCATTAATTATGAACCTGACCGCTTTCCTATGGGTACCGCTGACATATATATTCCCAAATGGGATATATTCGGCGAAACGGATCCCGGACCCACCAAGGAATACTTCAAAGCACACAGGAACGATCCTTCTTTCAGACCACTCTGGGAGCTTGGGTTCGGGAAGGTGCCCATGGAAGAATTGTATGACAAAAGGCATGACCCGGACATGCTGAACAATTTGGCCGGAAACGAAGCCTACTGGAGCGTGAAATCTGAATTAAGGAATAACCTGGAGGCCTATCTGCAGAAAACAGACGATCCCAGGGCCCTCGGACTCTCCCCCTGGGACGATTATAATCTGGATACCCCACCGAAATAAGAGAAGAAGATGATACAAATACGCAACATCCTGGTTATGGCAGCCGTAGGCTTCCTGTCCTGCAATTGTCAACGGGTTGAAAATGATCTTCGCCCCAATGTCCTTTTCATTGCTGTCGATGATCTGAGACCGGAACTGGGTTGTTATGGGGTTGAGCAAATCCTTACCCCGCACATTGACAGGCTTGCCGGCGAGGGAGTCCTGTTTTCACGGAATTATTGCCAGGTGGCGGTATGTGCCCCCTCCAGGGCCAGCCTCTGGACGGGTCTGAGACCGGACTCCCTGAAAGTCTGGCACCTGGGGGACCGGTTCAGGGACCTGAATCCCAATGTGGTAACACTTCCCCAGTACTTTGAACAGTTTGGCTACCATACGGTCTCCATGGGGAAAATCTTTCATAACCATATGCCTGATTCTGTCTCTTTCATGGAACCTGACTTACGACCAGATGAATACAAAACAGCCGGCATGATCGACCGGGATCCCGAATCCTTTTATGTGGATGAAGCCCTCCGGGAGGAACTGGCCGGGGTTAGGGAGCGCAGGCTGCAACAGAACCCAAGAGCCTATGCGGACGGATGGGCATATGGGAGATCCACCGAATGTACGGAGGCACCCGATACGGCATTTTACGACGGGGCACAGACCGAGCTGGCCATTCAAACGCTAAAAAGGCTGCGAACCCTCGATCAACCCTTTTTCCTTGCCCTGGGTTATTTCAGACCTCACCTGCCTTTTTCGGCACCCAAACGGTACTGGGACCTGTATGACAGGGACAGCATTTCCCCGGCAGTCAATCCTTTTCTGCCGGAGAATTCACCGGTCATGGCCATGAATTCAACCTATGAACTGACGGGCTGTTATGACCTCGAATATGTCCGGCATCCTTCCATCTTCCAGCTGTCAGAGGATACTGCCCGGCTTCTGAAGCACGGTTATTACGCAAGCGTGAGTTATGTGGATGCCTGCATTGGAAAGCTGATGGGGGCCCTTGATGAAATGGGACTTGCAGAGAACACCATCGTGGTGCTATGGGGAGATCACGGCTGGAAACTGGGAGAACACGGAAGCTGGTGCAAACAGACCAATTATACCATCGATACCCGTGTTCCCCTGATCATCAGGATGCCTGGACAAAAACAAGGGGGAACCGTGTGCCGACAACCCACGGAGTCCGTTGATATTTACCCGACCCTGTGCGAACTGGCGGGCCTGCCGGTTCCTGCCGGACTGGGAGGAACGAGTATACTGCCTGTCAT
>CAYRLP010000149.1:0-6736 GCA_964424935.1 uncultured Bacteroides sp. | reverse complement strand
GAGGGCAGTCAGTTTGCACTCGGCAACATCAGCGAGGAGGTCAGGGAGCTGATTGCTCTCACTGAGCTGGAGGAGCGCTTTGTCCTGGTGGACTGTCCAAAGATCAGGGAAAAGATCCTGATGGTCCTGGATTAATCGCCGATCAGGGTGGCTGAAGTGCAGTCTGAAATGATAACTTCGGTATATTCGCCCGGTTTCAACTGTTTTTTAGGGAATACAACCACTTTATTTTGCGAGGTACGTCCATAGAGCTTGTCCTGTGATTTCTTGGATACCCCCTCCACCAGTACTTCGAAGGTTAGGCCCACGTCCCGTTGTTTACTCTCCAGAGAAAGCCGGTTCTGCAGTTCGATAATTTCATTCAACCTGCGGGTCTTGACCGCTTCAGGAACATCATCATTCAGTTTTTCGGCGGCATAGGTGCCTGGTCGTTCACTGTATTTGAACATATAGGCAAAATCATATCCGGCCCATTCCATCAGGCTGAGCGTCTGCGCATGTTCCTCATCGGTTTCCCCGCAGAAGCCGGCAATAATATCGGTGGAGATGGATGCTTCAGGCAGGTAATGGCGGATGGCGGTGATGCGATCCATATAATGTTCCCTGGTATACTTTCGTTTCATACGTTCCAGCACCGGGGTACTGCCCGACTGCACCGGCAGGTGAATGGAACGGCAGAGATTGGGATGGTCTGCCATCACCTTCAGCAGGTCATCCGACATATCCTTGGGGTGGGATGTGGCAAAACGCACCCGGAATTCAGGATCGATGTTCGCCACCCGTTCGAGCAGCTTTTCAAATCTCAGGAACCGGCCTTCCTCTTTCCAGCGGTAGGAATTCACATTCTGACCCAGAAGGGTGACCTCCCTGTACCCTAAGGAAAACAGGTCTGAGGCTTCTCGGAGAATGGTTTCCGGATCACGGCTCCGTTCTCTTCCACGGGTCCCCGGTACGACACAGTAGGCGCAGAAATTATTGCAGCCCCGCATGATGGCCACAAAAGCGGTTACCTGATTGCGGTCCATACGAACCGGCCGGATATCTCCGTATGTTTCCTCCATGGACAGGATGGTATTGATCCCTTTCTGTCCGCTTTCCACCTCCTCCAGCAAGGTGGGCAGATGCCGGTAGGCATCGGGCCCGACCACCAGGTCCACCACGGGTTCCTCTTCCAGGAGTTGTTCCTTAAGCCGCTCGGCCATACACCCGATCACCCCGATGGAAACAGGACGTTCCCGCTCCTTGTATTTCCTGAAATCCCTGAGCCTGGAACGAACCCGCTGTTCCGCATTGTCCCTTATGGAACATGTGTTCACCAGTACCAGGTCGGCCTCCTCGATCTGCTCGGTCAGTTCGTACCGGTGCTGCTGCAGAATGGCTGCAACCACTTCACTGTCCACTACATTCATCTGGCAGCCATAGGTTTCGATATAGAGTTTCCGGTTCGGCATGGGCGCAAAGGTAGAAAAAAGACCACTGACCGACAATATGGAACGGTTTACCGATTTATCCTATTCCGGCAGGGAAGGAGATATTATACTTGCATTAGAAACAGAGTAATTATTTATAAATTTAAACAGATGAAAATGGGAGCAGGAATTTTTTGGGGAGCATTTTTACTCCTGCTGGGAGTAGCCCTCATCATTAAAGTAGTATTCAACGTGGATTTTCCCGTCTTTAAAGTTCTGGTCGGGATCTTTCTGGTTTTACTGGGGTTGAAGGTAATCTTCGGGAGGTTCCTGATATCACCCGACCATTTCAAGGCGGAGGAAACGATCTTCAACGAACGGGTATACGACAATCCGGAATCCGGAAAAGAGTATACCGTCCTGTTTGCCAAGGGAGTTTACGATTTCACTCATGTGGACCTGGAGAAAGGAAGTTTCCATGCAAAGATCAGCACGGTTTTCGGGGGGACCCAGATTATTATTCCCGAGGACAAACCGGTGCGGATTAAAGCCGATGCGGTATTTGCAGGGGCCGAGCTGCCCGATGGGAACAATGCGGTATTTGGTTCCACCATTTATGAAAGTGATTCATGGAATCCCGATACAGCCTCCATTAATATCAAAGTGGACGTGGTATTCGGTGGCGTTCAGGTGATTCGACGGTGACAGCTTTTTTTAAAGAGGGCATTTTCCTATTTTTGCACAAAATTTAGCACAGGAACTATGTCTGGACACAGTAAATGGTCGACCATCAAGCGCAAGAAAGGCGCCAATGATGCCAAACGGGGAAAACTTTTCACCAAACTAATCAAGGAAATTACGGTGGCCGCCAGCGAGGGGGGTACCGACGTGGATACCAATCCGAGGCTCCGTGCAGCGGTACAGAATGCAAAAGGGATGAATATGCCCAAGGATACCATCCAGCGGGCCATCAATAAAGCGGACAGGGACAATTCCTCATTCATTGAGCTGACCTTCGAGGGCATGCTGCCTCACGGGATTGGCGTGTTTATCGATTGCCTGACCGATAACCGCAACCGGACCATCAGCAATGTCCGCTCCATTTTCAACAAGCGAGGAGGAAACCTGGGTACAAACGGTTCGCTCAGTTATATGTTCGAGCGCAAGGGGATCATCAGTCTGGCCAAAGGAGATCTGGATCCGGAAGAGTTTGAACTGGAACTGATCGATGCGGGGATCGAAGAGATCGAACTGGAGGAGGATGTATTTATGATCACAACCCCTATGGAGGAGTTTCATAATGTTCAGAAGAAGATCCAGGAGATGGGACTGGAGCCTGATAGTGCGGAGCTCCAGAGGGTGCCCAATGATGTGGTGGACCTGTCCCTGCAACAAGCCGTGCAGATCATGAAGATCGTGGAAGAGTTTGAGGATGATGATGATGTGCAGACGGTCTCCCACAACCTCAATGTGACCGATGAGGTTTCGGAAGCTATGGCCGACGGTTAAAAAAATTCGTCCAGCCCCTTGTTAATAATCCGTACCGAAAAGATTGTCACTCCAATCAGGATTCCTGCCATGGCTGCAGTTCGGATCACATGATCCGGGTCATACCAGTTGAAAAAGATCATAGTAGGACCGCAGAGCATCAGCAGGATCATGGAGGTGATCGGAAACCGCCTGAGTTTGAACCTGACAAGCCCAAGCCCGAAGGCGAAAGCACCCACGAAGCTGCTCCCCACCCTTCTGAAAAACAGTTCATCCTGGAAAAGCCCCAGTAAACGGATCCAGGTCTGTTCATCTGCCTGCTCCAGTCCTACGGCCAGGGAACCCAGGGTCAGTTCCTGATGCAGCTGCAGGCCTGAGATCCCCATCATAAGGAATCCGGCGGATGCCCCCAGCAGCAAAAAGGCATTCACATACTGAAGAGTCCGGAGCCGGTTCTGGAAGAGCAACAGAAAGGGAGGTATAGCCAGGAATGTGATGAGAGAGGTGGCCAGCCAGGCCCAGGTGCTGATCTGCTGGCTGGTCAGGTTGTTTGCCAGGTAGGACAGATCGTCCTCCAGGGTCGTATCGGGGCTTAAAAAAGTGAAATCAAGCAAGAGGGAACTGACATAGCTAATGGCAGCCAGGATAATGGTTAAGCCGGCCAGGACTTCTCTTCGTCTTCGCATATATCGCAAATCTTTCTGCACCAGGTGAATGTAATCAAATTATTCAATGAATGGCCAACAGAAAACAAATTTGATTATTTTTACCCACATAAAAAGACAGGATGGTACGTTCCATATTTTTACTCATTCTACCTCTTTTTACACTGAATACACTTCTGGCGCAGGGAGGCTCTGTCTCCGCCCAGGGGGATCTCCTTCAGACGCTGCAACAGGAGGGGCCGCGTGACCGGGTCCATATAGAGGTGGACAGCCTCCTGGTGGCCAATTACAATAAATTGATCACCAAAAACATGCAGTCCACGGGGATACCTGGGTATCGGATCCGGATATTCTCTGAAAGCGGACTCGGTGCCAAACAGGCGCAGCAACAGGTAAGGGCCAGGTTCCTGTCCCTTTACCCGGGCCTGGATGCATACAATGAATATGACGAACCGTTCTTCAAGGTCTATGTGGGGGACTGCAGAACAAAAAGCGAAGCATTGAAATTACAGGATATGATCCGCAGGGATTTCCCGAATTCCATTATCCGTGAGGATTATATTCAGCTAAAAAGTGGAGATTAGCAGAACAGCAGAATGACTGACGATGTAAAACACAAGTGCGGCATCGCTCTGGTACGCCTGCTTCAACCTTTGGAATACTATCAGCTCAGGCATGGTTCCTGGAAGTATGGCCTGGAGAAGCTCTATCTGCTGATGGAGAAGCAGCGGAACAGGGGACAGGATGGAGCCGGCGTGGTCAGTCTGAGGATGAACACCCCTCCCGGAAACAATTATTTCGACCGTATACGGAAAACGGGTTCTTCAGCTATTAACAAGATTTTCAATAACATCTATGCCAGGTTTCAGGAAGAAGAGAAAGAGAATCCCGAGACTTTCCTGGATGCGGGCTGGGCCAAGACTCATTTGCCTTTTGTGGCGGAAGCCTACCTGGGACATCTGCGCTATGGCACCTTTGGCTCCAACAACGCAGCCAACCTGCATCCGGTGATGCGGGAGAACAACTGGCGCACGCGGAACCTGGTACTGGCCGGGAACTTTAACCTGACCAATGTGGATGAGTTGTTCGATATTCTTGTGGAACTGGGACAGTATCCCAAGGAGTATTCCGATACGGTAACCATGCTGGAAAAGGTGGGGCATTTTCTCGACAATGAAAATCAACGTCTTTTTGAGCATTTCAAATCCAAAGGATATTCCAACGTGGATATCACCGAACAGATCAGCCGGACCATGAATGTAGCCAAGATACTGGAGGAGGCCAGCAAGCGATGGGACGGGGGTTACACGGTGGCCGGAATGCTGGGTCACGGGGATTTGTTTGCCATGCGGGATCCCTGGGGAATCCGGCCGGCTTTCTATTACCAGGACGAAGAGGTAGTGATTGTGACATCAGAGCGACCTGTCATTCAAACGGCCATGAATGTGACGGCGGATCGGGTCAAGGAGTTGCCCCCGGGTCATGCACTGGTGATTAAGAAAAACGGGGAAGTTCTGCTGGACCGGATCCGGGAGGAACAGGAACGGAAATCCTGTTCCTTCGAGCGTATCTATTTTTCAAGGGGGAGCGATAAGGAGATATACACCGAACGGAAGATGCTGGGCGAGCTTCTGGTTCCGGACATCCTGGAGGCCATCAATGAGGAGGTGGAGGATACGGTGTTTTCCTTTATTCCCAACACAGCCGAGTCGGCTTTTTACGGCATGGTCAAAGGGATTGAGGATCACGTGGCAGTCAAAAAGATCGATGAGCTGATCCGGCTGAAAGGAAAATGCACCAGGGAGGATATCCTGAAAATCATGACCGAACGCGCCCGCGTCGAGAAAGTGGCTATCAAGGACCTGAAGCTGCGTACCTTCATTTCCGAAGATGTGGGCAGGAAAGACATGGTCAGCCATGTCTATGACATCACCTACGGAACCATTCGCAGGGGTAGCGATAACCTGGTCATCATTGACGACAGTATCGTACGCGGAACCACGCTGAAACAGAGTATTATCAAAATACTGGACCGTCTGGGTCCCAAAAAGATCGTGGTCGTTTCCTCCTCCCCGCAGATCAGGTATCCCGATTGCTACGGTATCGATATGGCCAAACTGGGTGATTTCATTGCCTTTCAGGCCGCCATAGCGCTTCTGAAAGACAACAAAATGGAGCATGTGATCAACGAGGTGTACAAGAAATGTGATCAACAGAAGGATCTGCCCAAGGAGGAGTTTGTCAATTATGTAAAAGATATCTACAAACCTTTTACCGCAAAGCAGATCAGTAGGAAGATTGCGGAAATGCTTACCGATACGGACGTGAACGCGGAGATTGAAATTGTATACCAGAGCATTGAAAACCTGCACAGGGCCGTGCCCAACGATCTGGGTGACTGGTATTTTACCGGTGATTATCCCACTCCGGGAGGTAACAAGGTGGTCAGCACCTCGTTCTTGAACTACATCAGGGGAAAAAACATACGGGCTTATTAGCCACGCAAATACAAGCTTAATCCGGGCCTATTTCCGTTTGTAAAAATTGAAGCGCTTAAATAGTCTCTGAACCTTCAGGTCTCTTCGGCGGATGTTCCTGATTTTCTGCAGCTGCTTGGGTACATAGTTCATGATGTGGCGCTCCACCTTGGCTTTGTACAGATCATTGACGGTGATCATAATGCCTGTCTCCTCCACATCTCCAAATCCCCTGTTCAGGACGGTCCCGAAGGTCCTCATGGACGGGGAAAGACTCATGTAGGCATTAATCAGGGGGGGGATGTTTTCCCCGCATGCACGCACCTCCCTGGAAAGGATCTTATAATCCTCCTCGTAATCCCTGCCGGTAAAAATAGCGGTGAGTTTGGCCCGGTCCGTGACCACTTTCAAGGGTTCTTTGGGGGTGACTAGGGCATCCTTATCCGGAAAGTGCTTGTTCAGGAAGAAGAGGATCATGTCCCTGGCCATCTGGTGATAGTGCAGGTACATGGTCACTTTCCCGAACATATACTTTTTGCTGGGATAGTCCAGTACCAGGGTGCCCAGTCCGTCCCACAGGTTATCCAGGGCATAGAGCCCTTTGCGACGGAGGGCGGTGGATTGGTATTTAGGCTGGACGAAGGAGCGTCCCAGATCGATCATATGGGGAACATAGTAGCGTATAAACTCCTTTGAA
>CAYRLP010000148.1:0-6739 GCA_964424935.1 uncultured Bacteroides sp. | reverse complement strand
CTTCTGAACATCGATGTAGGTGGTGGTATGCACTTCGCCGGCCAGTACTACCTGTCCGGTCGTTACCAGGGTTTCACAGGCAACCTTGGATTGCGGATCGAAGGCCAGAAATTCATCCAGCAGGGCATCAGAGATCTGATCGGAGACTTTATCGGGATGACCTTCGGAAACAGACTCGGAAGTAAATAAATAGGACATATGATAGTATTATTTTGTACATCGTTAAAAATGAGGGGACTTGACTGTTGATTGGAAGGTCCTGTTTTAGCATTTTTTTCCGTGGTTGCAATCAGTCAAATCTCTCCACATTGGTCCACAAAGGAAACAATTTTCAGGCTTGTGACAAAAAAAAGCAGCGTATTTAACGCTGCTTTAAGAGGAATATTTTGGTACTGATCAGTTGCAGATGGATTCCATCTTACTCTCGGCCCTGGACAGGAAGGGTTCTTCAGTCACTTTTTGATATGTCTCACAGGCCTGATCATAGTCGGCGGTATTCTGATATGCCGATCCCAGTTCGAAATTGATGGCGGAGATCCATACCGGTTCTATTTCATGTGCCAGGGCTTGTTTCGCATAGTCTATGGCTTTGTCGTATTCCACGGATTTGTTTGCCACAAGGGCCAGATGATACAATGCACGTGGATTGTCCGGATTGGCAGCGAGGGCATTTTCACAGGCTTCAACCACATAGGAATAATCATTGTCCTCCGGGTCGACCATCTCCATCTCTTCGGTGATAAACTTGTTGTAATAATTATCGATCACCCCGTTTATCTGATCGATGGTTTTGGTATCATTCTTGGCCTCGGCTCCCTTCTTGGCATTTGCGAAGCACTGAAGCATCTCTTCAGTTTTGTCCTGTTCCAGGTAAACCATTCCTTTACCCTGACAAGCCTGATAGATATTTGGATTAACTGCCAGGACCTTGTCAAAATATGCAATGGCTTCATCATAGTTTTTGTTCTTCCACTCCTGGTTTCCTTGCCTCATATACAGCTGGGGCAGGTAACCGGCGGCTTTTTCACTGATGTCTTGGTTGTTGTTATACAGCGTTGCCATTTCAACGGTCTTTTCCAGATAAGGAATGGCATTGTCATACTGCTGCCTTTTCATAAATGTGGTAGCCTGCCTGTAGTAGGTGGAAGGAATCTGCGTTTCAGCCTGTGTTTTCATGTCGCTCGCCTCATCACCAACTGTCTCTGCCAAGGCCAGTACCTGATTAAAGTGTTCAAGCGCTGCATCATACTCCTGGTTATTGAGGTTTTCAACACCAGTATTGAATTCATTAATCACATCTGTGAGGGTCTGGGCAGTCAGGGTACCTGCAATCAGAACGCCTGCCAGAATTGCCAATACTCTAAATTTCATACTGTTATCGTTTGGTTAACAAATTGAATCGGTAAAAATATAAAATATTTAAACAAATACAATGCCATTTTGCTGGCAAGGTAACAAAATGAGAAACAGTTGCTTAGTTATTGGTTAATTCCCGGAATACTTCTTCCAGGCTTTTTTTCTTAAGGGAAAGGGAAAGGATGGTAAGCCCCTGATTGACAGCGAAATTAAAAATGTCACCCCGGATGTCACGTATTTCGTGCGTTTCCAGCAAATACTGGTTGGATTCAATGGATCTTACGTGATCGATAAACGGCAGCTTTTTCCAGATCTCCGGATCCGCGGATCCGTCCACCTCAATATGGATGGTTTGCGTCCGCCCCTCACTTTTTTCTTTCAGGAGCTGTGCATCCTCATCGGCCACGATAGTTCCATTGTTGATGATCAGAACCCGGTCGCAGATCGCCTCCACCTCCTGGAGGATATGGGTGGATAGAAGTACCGTTTTCTCCTTGCCAATGGAGGAGACCAGACTGCGAATTTCCACCAGCTGGTTGGGATCCAGCCCGGAGGTGGGCTCATCCAGCACAAGGATCCCGGGGTCGTGTATCAGCGCCTGTGCCAGCCCCACCCGCTGCCGGTAACCCTTGGAAAGATTCCCGATCTTTTTACTCACTTCCCTGGTAAGTGCGGTCAACTCGATTACTTTGGATATCCGCTCCCGGGCTGCTTTCCCGGTCAGTTTATACAGACCAGCCACATACTGAAGGTATTCCCGGATGTACATGTCAGGATACAGGGGGTTGTTCTCGGGCAGGTAGCCGATCATTCCACGGATCTCTCTCTGATGTTCCAGTGCAGCGAGGCCGTTGATCCATATGGAGCCCTTATCGGGTGAAAGGGTCCCGGTGATCATCTTCATGGTTGTAGATTTCCCGGCCCCGTTAGGCCCGATGAACCCGACAATCTCCCCGGTATTCACCTCGAAGGACACCTGGTTCACGGCCAGCTGGGAACCGTACTGTTTTGAAATCTCTTTGACTACAATGGACATGAAAGAAGAATTGGTCTCTCAATTATGCGTATACAGCCTGATCGGGAAACGCACATTATCCATACATAAACTGACCCACCTTGGCAAAGTTGGACTTGGGGTTCACACACATGACCGGAATCTTTTCATCGTTGGCGAGCAGGTACTGCTCCTTGGCTCCAAAAATTAAGTCAGCTTTGGTAATGTGCTTGGTGGTGGTGATCAGGATCAGATCGGCCTGGATCTTTTTACAGAAGGCCAGCAATTCCTTTTGGAATTTACTCGAGCCGGATCTGGCCGAGGTATGAATCTCGTACTCGATGTTGTTCTGAATGAGGAAGCGGATGGCAAAATTCAGGTTGACATTTACCTTCTTCTGAAGGTCCTTGTCTATAACAGGCGCTTTGTAAAGGTGGATTTTTGAATTCAGATATTTGCCCATGAAGATGGCCCATTGCAGTTTTTCCTTGTTCTCAGATTTAAAATCAATGGGAAAAACAATATCGGTATACCGGTCCTTATCCGGCGGGGGATCCTGGACCACAATAAACGGGGCGGTTGAACCGGCAATGACCCTAAGGGCCCAGCTGCCGAACAGTTTCTGACTACCTTTCATTCCATGGGTTCCCATGACCACCAGATTCACGTTATTCTCCTCCTTGGATGCAAAAACGGCAATCTCTTTGAAGATTTTGCCATGGTGAACAAAGAAGTCAACATCTTCGCCATAATCCTTTTTTATCCCCTCTACCGTCTCCTTCATTCGCTTAGTGGCTTGCTCCTCTTCGGCCGGTCCTTCCACGATATGAAACAAAAGGATATTGTACTTGAGAATGTGTGCCATCTTGATGGCATGCTGGAGTGCATTATAGGATACAGCAGAAAAATCCCATGTCACCATTATGGATTTCTTCTCTTGCTCCATATTCAGTATTTTTTTGGATGAAAGTAAAAGTAGTGATTCTTTTTAGATTATAATGTTAACGAATGGAATTTGATAAAATTGTACTTTTGTAGCTTGATAAAACCCTGGCTGATGAATAGATCGACAGTAAAAGAGTTACTTGGAACAAAAAAGAGGAACATAGATGTACTCCTGAAAGGATGGGTGCGGACCCGGCGTGGGAATAACCAGGTAGCCTTTATTGCCGTGAACGATGGTACCATTATCCATAGCATTCAGGTAGTGGCCGATCTAGCTCAGTTTCCCGAGGAGGAGATGAAGCGGGTCACCACCGGATCCAGCATACGTATAAGAGGCACCCTGGTCGAATCCATGGGCAAGGGCCAGAAGGTGGAGATCCAGGCCAGCGAGATCCAGGTGCTGGGAGAAGCCGACCCCGACCTCTACCCCCTTCAGAAGAAGGGACACTCCTTTGAATTCTTGCGCGAGATAGCCCACCTGAGGTTCCGGACCAACACCTTTGGAGCGGTTTTCAGGATCAGGCATGCCCTGGCCTTTGCCATTCACAAGTATTACAATGATAAAGGATTCTTTTATCTGCACACGCCCATTATTACTGCTTCGGATGCAGAAGGTGCGGGTGCCATGTTCAAAGTAACCACCCTGGATCTTAAGAATGTGCCGGAAAACGAAGAGGGAGAAATCGATTACAGTCAGGACTTTTTCGGTCGCCCCACCAATCTGACCGTCTCCGGACAGCTGGAGGGCGAAATGGGGGCCCTGTCTCTATCTTCGATCTACACCTTTGGTCCCACATTCCGTGCTGAGAACTCCAATACCCCCCGCCATGTTGCTGAATTCTGGATGATTGAACCGGAGATGGCCTTTTATGATATTCATGACAACATGGACCTGGCGGAAGATTTCCTGAAGTATCTGATCCGCTATACCCTGGAGCACTGCCGGGACGACCTGGAATTCTTAAACAGGAGGATCGATCAGGGTTTGCTGGAACGGCTGAACTTTGTATTGAATCAACCCTTTGAAAGAAGAACCTATACGGAAGCTGTGGAGATCCTGAAGAAAGCGGACCGGAAATTTGAATTTCCGGTGGATTGGGGACTGGACCTGCAGTCGGAACATGAGCGTTACCTGGTGGAGCAGCACTTTAAACGCCCTGTGATCCTTACCGATTATCCCAGGGATATCAAAGCTTTTTATATGAAACAGAATGACGATGGCCTTACCGTCCGGGCCATGGATGTTTTGTTCCCTCAGATTGGTGAGATCATAGGAGGGTCGCAGAGGGAAGAAGAACTGGATAAGCTTCAGGAACGTATGAAGGAACTGAATATTCCTGAGGATGAATTGTGGTGGTATCTGGAAACTCGTAAATTTGGAACAGTAGAACACAGCGGATTCGGGCTAGGATTTGAACGGTTAATTATGTTTATTACAGGTATGAACAATATAAGGGATGTGATTCCATTCCCGCGTACACCGAGGAACGCGGAGTTTTAATTCGTAGAGATGCTTAAACAAAGGCTTCAGCAGAAACTGCTTCAAAAGCTGTCACCCCAGCAGATCCAGATGATCAAATTGCTGGAGATTCCTGCTGTTCAGCTGGAGCAACGAATTAAAAAGGAGTTAGAGGAAAATCCGGTCCTGGAAGAGGGGAGCGATGACGGGAACCTGAATGAACAGGAAGATCCCAAAGAGGATCAGGCCAATGATCAGCTGGATGAATTCTCCCTGGAGGATTACATGGAGGATGATGAAATTCCCAGTTACCGGCTCAATGCGCAAAACTATTCGGCAGATGAAAAACGGGAGGAGATACCTTTTTCCCTGGGCAATACTTTCAGGGAACAGCTGAAGAGTCAGCTCGGTCTAAGAAAGCTATCGGAAGAACAGGAAGTACTGGCTGAGTATATTCTGGGCAATATAGACGATGATGGGTATCTGCGCAGGGAGCTGGAGGCCATTGCTGATGACCTGGCTTTCTCTACCGGACTGGAAGCCTCCTATGAATCGCTGCATGAGGTCCTGATGATCATCCAGGAGTTTGATCCTGCAGGTGTGGGGGCCAGGAGCCTGCAGGAATGTCTGTTGCTGCAGATTCAGCGCAAGGACCTGGAACAACCCTCAATCGCCCTGGCGCACGCCATTCTGAAACATCATTTCGAAGAGTTCACCAATAAGCACTATGACAAGATCATCCAGCGCATGAATATCTCCGAAGGAGAACTGAAAAAAGCCCTGGAAGAGATCCTGCGGCTCAATCCGAAACCGGGCGGAGCCATGGGTGA
Organism: uncultured Bacteroides sp.; assembly: GCA_964424935.1. Taxonomy (GTDB): domain Bacteria; phylum Bacteroidota; class Bacteroidia; order Bacteroidales. Next base: position 1,155 of record CAYRLP010000148.1, on the reverse strand, counting down.
TTCACAAACCAAATCCTTCCACCAGATTGTTCCGGATTTCATCCTGGAGGAAAACGAAGGGAACCTGCAACTTTTCCTGAATTCGAACAATGTCCCTGAACTCAGGTTGAGCCGGACCTATTCGGATATGTTCGAAAGCTACAACGCCAATAAGGCATCAGCCAGCAAGGAAGAGAAAGATGCCATCACTTTTGTGAAGCAGAAACTGGATTCGGCCAGGTGGTTTATCGATGCCATCAGGCAGCGGCAGAATACCATGTTGCTGACCATGAATGCAATCCTGGAGTATCAAAAGAACTATTTCCAGGAAGGGGACGAAACAAGGATGCGACCCATGATCCTGAAGGATATTGCGGACATGACCGGCCTGGATATCTCCACCATTTCCAGGGTAGTGAACAGCAAATACATTCAGACGCATTTCGGGATCTATCCGCTGAAGTATTTCTTCTCCGAAGGGATGCAAACTGAAACCGGGGAGGAAGTATCGACCCGGGAGATCAAAAAGATCCTTCAGGATTGCATTGATAACGAAGATAAACGAAAGCCGCTTACCGACGACCGGCTGTCGGCCATTTTGAATGAAAAGGGATACCAGATTGCCCGGAGAACCGTGGCCAAATACCGGGAACAGCTTGGATTACCGGTGGCCCGATTAAGGAAGGAACTTTAATCCGAATCATGAAGAAAACAGCCCTGGTTATATCCTACCTGTTTCACCCCTTGCTTATGCCCTCCCTGGGCCTCCTCATCATCTTGAATTCGGGGACCTACCTGTCTCTGCTTGATCCGGCTGCCAAAAGGGCCATTGAATTTGTGATGGCCCTGGGAACCCTGGTATTCCCCCTGATGATCCTGCCGATACTCCAATACAGGAACCTGTTGGTAAAGAACACCATGGACCTCACCAGAGTGGAACGCCTGGTTCCCCAGTTCATCATACTAATCCTGTACATCATCACCTTTGTTTATTTCAGAAAGCTTCCCGTGAGCCAGGTGATTCATGCCTATGTGCTGTCGGTGGTAATTACACTCCTTTTGATCATCCTTCTGAACCTGAAATTCCGGATCTCTGCTCATACTGCGGCTCTGGGGGGATTAACCGGATTGATAATCGGACTGATCCTTCTGTATCAGACCCCGTTACAGGGATTC
>CAYRLP010000147.1:0-6762 GCA_964424935.1 uncultured Bacteroides sp. | reverse complement strand
CTGTGAGATCACATCATCCTTTTCCATGATGCAATCCTCCCCCTCTTCCAGAAACAAACCTGCATTTAATGCCTCGGTAATTGCCGCATCGGCAAAACCAGCCCCTTCGGCCCCGTATGCCCTCAGGGCAATTCTGATTTTCAGAGTGTTGGCCAGTTTCTTCCACCTCTGCAAATCCCCACCAAAGTACAGGTCATTGGCACCCAAATCGTCGATTCCCTCACCGGTCTTATCATGGTCGCCAATGGTCGCCATTGCCGCATCTAAATCTGCTATGATCCCTGTATAAATCTCAAGCTGGGTATCATACTTTGGAGTCACGATGCCTTCCACACCGGCTTCCGAAAAAGGGATCTCACCGAACAGGTCCGTGTACATCTGGTAATAGAGCCCCTGAATGATCATACCTACGGCATGCATAAGCTCATTCTCAAAATCTCCTCCTGATTCGGTTAAACCAAGGAAATTGTCGATGCTTCCAAAATAGCCACTCATCCAACCCCAGGCAGCATCGGTATAACCCGAGCTGTAAGAATATCCCAGTTCGTCGGACCACCAGCATCCGTTGTGCCCGAATGTAAAGTACCCGGCATATCTGTCGGTATGGATCAGGTGAGCCCTCCAGTAAGGATACCTGTCGGGGGCATAGAGCCGGTACTGTGGATCAGTAATGAAGTAACGTGCACTGGCTTCTTCAGGCGTAATGGCATTCGGATCGGTATTAAGCTCAAGAAAATCCTCCGTGCACGAAGCCATTCCCAGTGCAAAGAATATGAATATAATGAATCTGTAATATTTCATGGTCATGCGATATTATAGGATTAGAACGATACGTTTAAGTTGAAACCAAAACTCCGGGTGGTGGGCAGGTTGTACCAGAGCATGCCCTGGGCATAGTTACTGGTACTGTAACTCGACTCTGGATCGAAGTTCTCTATATCCTTGGAGATAAAGAATAGATTTCGGCCCACTAGACCTACAGAAAGCCCTTTGACTACAGAGTTTCCAAGAATACTCTTCGGCAGGCTGTAGGTCAGGGTCAGCTCCCGGAGACGGAAATTGGTCTGGCTGTATATATAATTGGAGGTAATCCCGCTGACAGCCCCCCAGTAATCCTGACCTGTAATCTGCAGCGAGTTGGGTTCGTAAACGGGGTCTTCCGGGGTCCCGGTATTCACCATTCCATCCACAACAATCCCGTCGCGGTAATCAAGGGTTCTGGCAGAAGTGCCCGTGGCATCAAGTCCGGCATCGGTTCCTGAAAAGACTTCCCCACCTATACGGAAATCGATCAATGCTCTCAGGGTAATATCTTTCCAGGAAAAGCTGTTCATTAGACCTCCGGTCCAGTCGGGCTGGTAGTTTCCCAGAAGGACCTTTTCCTCCGAAGCCTGCGGTCGGCCGGTGGCATCCACCACAATATCGCCGCCAGGAGTCATCTTGTAATCAGTCCCCCAGATCTCACCATATTCGCCTCCAACAGTGGCCTGGACAATCACATTGCCTGCATTCGTGGTACTGAATTCATAGGTCTGCAGATCTTCGATCAGCTCTATGAGCTCATTTTTGTTTCTGGCCAGGTTCAGGGAAATATCCCAGGAAAAGTCATTTGTTCTAACTGGGTACCCCCCGAAAAGAATCTCAAAGCCTGTATTGGTGATCTCCCCCAAGTTCGTATGGAAGGAAGAGTAACCCGTTGCAGCCGGCACAGGGATGGTCATAATCAGATCCCTGGATGTGATCTTATACAGAGAGAGATCGGCATACATTCTGTTATTCATCATGCTGAGTTCAAGCCCCGCTTCCAGGCTGCTTGCCTCCTCCGGTTTGATGGGTTCATAATAAGTGCTGGGTCGCGTGAGGATGGTCAAACCCAGGTAACTGGAAGTCGTCCCTCTCAGGTTATATGGATTGTCATTCTGATAAGGATCGGTATCGTTACCCACCTGAGCCCAGCTGAATCGTACCTTTGAATAGTTCAATAACTTGCTCTGGAAACCGAGGAGATCGTTCAGCAGGAATGAAAGGCTGACCGAAGGATAAAAATAGGACCATTCGTCCTCCGGAAGTGTCGAAGACCAATCGTTTCTACCTGTAATATCAAGGAAGATGGCCCTGCTGTAAGATAGCTGCGCCTGTGCATACAAGGACTGGACATTTTTCTCTCTCGGGGGAAGATAGCTGGGAGTGTTGATGATGTTTGCCCCGCTCACAATGGGTTTGGTGGGAATCTTGAAATCCTCCCCTGAAATATTTGAGTGGCGATTCATATGATACATTGTATTTCCACCTGCATTCACCACCACACCAAATTCACCGAAGTCCTTGTTAAACATCAGGAGGAAGTCGGCATTGGTCTCCTGGGTGATTTCAGACCGGAAATTGAACCGCCCGGTACCATAAAACCAGTGTCCGTATTGTTCAATGGTCTCAATGTTCTGTGTAGTCCAGTCCGTGCCCACGCGCACGAATGCCTGCAGATAATCGGTGAATTGATAATTAACCTTGGCAAATCCGAGCAACCTGTCACGAGTATCAGAGTTTACATCGTTGTTCAGGATCCAGTATGGATTCCCAGTATTGTACTGGTAGCTTTTCACCGTCAGGTCATCGTTCTGATAGTCCTCCAAATCGGCAATAGCCACGTTCCTCGGCATATCATAAAGATAAGCCATGATCCCTTCGGTCCCCAGTGCAGGTCTCTGGCTGGCATCCTGCTTAAAGTAGGTGATCTTGGCATCTACACTCAACCTATCTGAAAGATGTGAGATGGACCTCAGGTTAAAATTGTGTCTCTTCAGATAAGAATTTGGCAGGATGGAAGTGGTCCGCGTATTGGTGTAGGAGAAACGTGTGCTCACGTTCTGACCCCCGTAATTAAAAGCTATTGTATTCACAAAATTGGAACCTGTCCTGAAAAAATCCTTGACATTGTCAGGCTGGGCACTGTAGGGCCGCAAGTCATCCTCTGCGGTGAAATAAAACTGGTTGGAACCATCCAGCATGGGTCCCCAGGAACCTCCCGTACTGCTCATGAACTCATTGTAATCGGATGGGATGTTCCCATCTTTCCCTTGCCCGTACTCATTCTGGTATTCAGGCAGGATCATGGGTTTCTCGAAGGTCAGGTTGGTGGTGTATGTCACCCCGATACCGGCATCCCGTTTCCCACTTTTGGTAGTGATAAGAATCACCCCGTTCGAAGCACGGGCACCATATAATGCAGCGGCATTGGGACCTTTCAGGACAGAGATGGACTCGATATCATCTGCATTGATATCGGAAATCCCCGTACCGTAATCGACACGCTTGTAGTTGGCTGTACCGGTGCCTGCCGCTGAACCAAAACCGGTATTATCCACCGGGATACCATCTACCACATAAAGTGGCTGGTTGTTCCCGGTAAGTGAATTATTTCCTCGGATTACCACACGTGAACCGCTTCCAGGTCCCGAAGTACTCTGTGTGATGACCACTCCGGCGACACGACCAGACAGCTGGTTGATCACATTAGTCTCCTTCACCTGATTAAGTTCGTTACCCGAAACCTCCGTAACCGAGTATCCCAGGGCCTTTTTCTCCCGGGTGATGCCCAGTGCAGTGATCACGACTTCATCCAGTACCTCTACTGACGGTGTAAGAATCACATCAATGATCGTACGACCGTTTACAGCTTCCTCAGTAGATTGGAATCCGATAAAAGAGAAGATAAGGGTACCATTCAGATCGGGTAAATTGATGGAATAATACCCGTCCGCATTGGTTACGGCTCCTGTTGTGGAACCTGCAAGCACGATACTTGCCCCTGGAAGAGGACTACCATCCTCAGCAGAGGTGACCGTTCCGGTCACTGTTTGCTGTGCAAACAATCCTCCGGCAATAAAAAGCAGGAGAACACAGATAATCGTTTGTCTCATAACAGAATAGTTAGATATTACTTTAGTTACGGCAGAATATTCGTCTGAGAAAATACAAGACTGACCATCCTTTGGCTTTTATAAAAGAAAGATCGAAAGTGGCCAGGTTGTTCATTTTCTCCAGTTGACTTTCTTGTTAACTCAGCTAATGTGCTATCAGACTTCGTTAAAAAGTCAGAACCGTTTTGACAGGTTACTAAGAAATAAAAACTAAGAGAGTAGTTAGGGTCAATTGTTGGCTTGAAAGGTTATGCACCTCCTACATAGAGTAAATTTATGAATCATATGAACTGGAATCAAGTAATAGAAGAGATTACATAACATAATACAATGGGGGAAGGAATCCTCCTGCTTTCAGAGTTGTAATAATAAAAAAGGAGCGGAACAGGGTCTGCTTCCTATGTGGTTGCTTCATGTCCCTGTCACCGCTCCTTGTAAATTCGGGCGGCCGGTTACCGGGCTTAGGAATTATTCCGGTTTATCGAATATGGATTCGTCCACCGGCACATTCAACTCAAGCTTCGTAATATTGGTTGCAATCTGAACCTGGCCGCCTGCATCAATATCAATCTTATAGGGTGTAGCATAGCCCTTATCCTTCCGGTAGTCGGAAAAGGTTGAAATGGTCTCTCCCATATCTCCCTGTTGTATGGCACGGACCAGATAACCTGAATCCTTATCAAAGAAATATTCCGTTACAACATTGTCCGGAGATGTCATTTTGACTTTATGTGCTGCGGCACTGCCAACAGTTGCCTCGCCCGTCAGTTCTATTTTATATCCCATTTCCGCATAATTAACGAAAGGTCCCCCCACATGGATCTGATCTTTTGAGGCATTATACTGATCCTCCGTCATATCCTGCGGAGTCGTGCCGCCCATCATCGGGTTGATGGACCACCCACCCTCGTCCGTAATACAGTTCACTACCGTTGAACCCATTATATCTAATTCCTGCTTGACTCCTTTGCCGCTCAGTGTAGTCGTTTTTGAGGTCCCTTGCATCCCCATGAAGTCCATAGTCATTTCAACATACATGGATTTGATATTCTTGATTGTCTTTTTGCCTCCAATGGCATCCAGATATTTGGCAATCACATCATCTGCTGTTTGTGCTGAAAGCAGTGCACCGGACAGAACCAGGATCAGTAACAGTGATAGTTTTTTCATGTGTTTCATTTTTTTGATTTTTAGTTTGAATAATAGCTATTACATATGAAATAAAGGTAAAGCATAATTTTCAATTTTAAGCTGCTCTATAATAGTCAATATTTAATGGAATTATTTCCGGGATTGACATCGGGTACCGTTTCGGTATCCAGGGAGATTTCTGTAATATCTTCCAGGTGTTCCAACTCCAGTTCAATAAACTCCGCACCGTATTCCCAGGCTCGCATGGACCGCTGAACAATCTTCTCGGTCCCATCCCCGTACCTGATATGCAATTTAACCGGAAGCGGCAGGGAGCCCCCGCCCGTGCGCCGGACCAGCACGCTTTCATGATCCGTCCGTTCCAGTCCGAGGTCCGGATACCCGTAGGAAAAAAACCAGGCATTCCAGAACCAGTTGAAATCCTCCTCCAGCACATCGTTCATGGTGTAAAAGAAATCATAGGGGGTCGGATGCTTCCCTTCCCAGCGCCGCACAAATTCACGGAAGCCCTTCTGGAAGTTATCCGCTCCAACCATCTCATGGAAAAGAAGGTACGCCATACAGGGTTTCACATAATTATTGAAACCGATATTTACCTCATCCCCCATGAGAAAGGCTGCCATCAGCGGAGCGTCTTCCAGCCGCACCAGGAAATCATAATCATCTGCCCTGGTTGTGCTCCCCGGCGCAAAATGGAAATTCTTTCCGTACTGATCCTCCATGAACAGGGTAGAGAAAAAGTCGGTCAATCCTTCATCCATAAAGGGATAGCGTTTTTCATTCATTCCTGTCATGAAGGGTGCATAATTGTGAAAGATCTCATGAAAGGTCACATAGGATGTGGATGTGGAATCCGGAAAATCCGCATCGTTCGCGATCATTGGAAACTCCATCCCTCCCCCGGCTTTGCCGTTGATGACGGTGATATGATCCCATGGGTAAGGGATACCAGGATACATGTGGGAGGCATAATCGATGGTTTTCCTGGCATCGTGGATTACCATGGGGAAATAACCGGACTCCGGTAGGTAGACTGCATCTACGGATACCCGTCGGTCTCCCACCTCTACACTGCTCGCCTCCCAGATACAACCGGGGGACGTGCCAAAGGCAAAATCCGGCACCCCAGTGGCCCGGAATTTCCAAATGTTGCCTTCCGGAGTCGCATCCTCCGTTATGTTACCGGTCAGCATCCGGACGATGGCATCGCCTGATCGGGCCTCAGCCAGTCTCTTCGAAAAACCGTCCTCATATACTTCGTCGGGATTGGCAAGGGTTCCCGTGCCCCAAACATAAAATCCATCGGGGACCTCAATACGAACCTCATAATTATTGAAGTCATTGTAATATTCCTGGGCACCCTTATGGGTCAGCCTGATATCCCATCCTTTCAACGAAAAATAATTCTCCTGATCGTCGTACACCGCAATCTGCGGGTAGAAATAGCCAATGAACCAGGTGTCATCCCTGAAGTAACCCGTTCGCCGGTCGGCCCGTCCGGTAGGTATCCTGCAGTTCCAATTACACTTCAGGCGGACCTGGCTGCCGGGGGACACGGATTCTGACAGAACCAGCAGCAGGTTGGTCCCGAAATAGACTGCCCTGGGATCGCTCCCGGGTACTATGTAGCTTGAATCATTGATAAAAATGGTATCCAGCTCTACCCCGTCGTGGATATCTTCCGGGGCTATGG
>CAYRLP010000146.1:3045-6795 GCA_964424935.1 uncultured Bacteroides sp. | reverse complement strand
AGGGAGACCAGACCATCAAAGAGCACATGGGAATTTTTAGGCACATCCTCGATCACTGCATTGATGGTGTAGATTTCATCTCCGACTTTCAGGGTTTTTCCAAGCGCAGGTTCCCCGCTGAAATAGCGCTCTGCCATTGTTTTTGTGAGCACCATGGAATTTGGCTTGTCCAGGGCTCCGGTGGTACTCCCTTCCAGGACCTTGTAGGTGAAAATATCGAAAAAGGTGGAATCGGCGTAGGCTACGTCCTCCTCGGTAAATTCAATATCCCCGTTTTTGAACAGGGCCCGCTGAAAGTTGAAAAGCCTGGTCATGCTTTCCACCTCCGGATAATCTTCCTTTACTTGTGGACCAAAGGGAATCTGGGCCACGATCCAGGTAAACTCATCGTCTGTTTCCGTAATATGGGACTGTACCCGGTATATCCGGTCGGCATGTTCATGATATTTGTCAAAGCTCAGTTCATCTGTCACATAGAGGATCAGGAAGAGGGCACTGGTGATCCCCAGGGTCATCCCCAGAATATTCAGAAAGCTGTAGCCAGATTTATTGGTAATGTTTCGGAGCGCATTTCTCAATAGACTTTTAAACATAGGATAGGTTTTAGCTTATTTTCCGGAGCATCGTAAATGTATGTTAAGTGCCTGAATTTTAAAAGCTAATTATTGCTAAATTTGGGTTATGGGCAAAATCAAGATAGAAGAGATGGAATTTTATGCCTTCCATGGACACTACCAGGAAGAGCAGATTGTGGGAAACCGGTTTCTGGTGGATCTGGAATTGAAAACGGATCTGGAGGTGCCGGCCCTGTCAGACCAGCTCCGGGACGCTGTGAACTACCAGCAGGCCTACCAGATCATTAAAAATGAGATGCGCCGGACCAAATCCAACCTATTGGAAAACATCGGAAAGCGTATTCTCGACGCCCTCTTTGCAGAGATGGACGGCATCCGGAAGGCCACTATACGGATCCGGAAACTGAACCCTCCCATGGGAGGACCCATCAAATCGGTGGGGATCAAAATGAGCAGGAAAAGGAAAGACGGGTAAGCTGGGTGCTTTCCAGGAGAAAGAACCGGCAGGGATGCAGCAATTGCCGGCTACTTGTTATATAGGCATATCCAGCCAGAAATACTGCCCCAGTCCCACACCGAATAAAAGGATTCCGTACACACCATGTAATACGGAGGTAAAAAGCACACTCCGCGTGAGCTGATAGTTCCGTGCAAAATAGAGTCCCCCGATAAAGGTCAGAATCATGGAAACGGGATTGTAATAAACGATATGTAAAAATGAAAAGCTTACGGCACTGGCCAGCACAAATTGCCATCCCCTGCTAAAGATCCTGGAATAACGCCTGCTTAAAAAGGTCCGGTAGATAACTTCCTGACCAAAGGCGGAGAATACCGGGTAGAACAGACACATGGCCAGAAAGATCCAGATATTCGCCCGGGGTAGGTTGAACAGGTTCTCCCTTTCGAAAAAGAACACGTATCCCAGCATAAGGACGGCACTTACCAACATGATCAACCCATTTCCATACAGTATTTTCCGGGAAATCTGCCATCTTATCAATTCCTTCCACCTGAAGTCGTAAGTGCGCCTCAAAACGACAAAAATAAACACCAGAAGGGGCAGTATAATGATGCTCGGGTGGATGAAATCCTGGTCCAGGTAAATCCATGTGGGAATCCCGAAATAGAGCAGGATAAATTCAATTGCAAACCAGATTCGATTTTTCATAGGCGCAGTGATCTACCTTTAAATCAATCCCTTACAGGTTCTCTTCCCAGTACCTGGCCATGGTGCGCCTGAGATGCAGACTGGTATTTTCCCGTTCACGGATGGCATGGGTCCGCATGGGATAGGAAAACATGTCGAACTGTTTATCCTGTCTAATCAATTCATCCACCAGCATCTCAAAGCTTTGATAATGGACATTGTCGTCGGCCGTACCATGAATCAGTAACAGTTTCCCTTCCAGATTGGAAGCATGCGTAATGGGTGAACCCTGCCTGTAGCCCTCACTGTTTTCATCGGGCAGACCCATATAACGTTCCTGGTAAGCCGTATCATATAATTTCTGGTTGGAAACAAAGGCAACGGCGATACCTGTCCTATAGATGGCTGGATACCGGAACATGCAGTTGAGAGTCATTGAACCTCCTCCGCTCCAGCCCCATATCCCTACCCTTCCCCGGTCCAGAAAAGGAAAGGTATCCAGAATCTTTTGTGCCGCAGCAGCCTGATCCCGGGCAGCCAGGATACCAATCTGTCCATAAATGGAATTTCTCCATGCTTTTCCCCGTGGCGCTGCTGTCCCCCGGTTATCCACACTGATCACCACATATCCTTGCTGAGCTAGATACTCATGCCACAGGTCCCCGCCACCCCAGCTGTCCTGTACCGTGGATCCGGCCGGTTCTCCGTATACATAAAAAATCACCGGATAGCGCTTCCCCGGATCAAAAGAGGCCGGTTTGATCATCCAGGCATCCAGCTCCACCTCCCCGATATCAACCCGGAAGAACTCTTTCGCAGGAAGCCCCAGTGCCGTAATCTTTTCACGGATCTCTTGGTTGTCCTCCAGGATCCGGAGCACGTGGTGTGATTCGACCTCGATCATGGAGATCACCGGTGGGGTCGCTGCATTCTCGAAGGTATGCAGGGCCCATTTGGCATTTCCTGACATTACATAGCGGTGTTGTCCTTTCTGCTCACCCGGTGAAATGCGTTCCGGCTCACCCTTTCCGTCCAACCGGCTACGGAAAAGGTAGCGCTGCGTAGGATCATCCGGTGATGCGATATAGTAGGCATAACCCGATGCGGGATCGATACAGCTGAGCGAAATCACATCAAATGCCCCATGGGTGACCGGCCGGATCTCTGTCCCATTACGGGAAACCAGATAGAGGTGCCGCCATCCGTCCCGTTCACTGATCCAGGTGAAATACCTGTTCCCCTTCAGCCAGATAAGGTCATCATGAACATCCAGGAAGGCTTCGTCTGTTTCCGTAAGGATATTTTCCAGTTCCATAGTCTCCAGGTTTCCTATCCATACCCGGTTAGTATTCTGCAAACGGTTCAGTTGCTGCATGATCACCTGGTCCGTCCCGGGAACCACTTCCATCCGGACCAGGTAGTGGTTCCTGGGATCACCGGGTACCTCAAACCATCTGGTAGGTCCTCCCGTGGAAGAAACTACTCCGATCTTCACGGCTGAGTTGGTAGTCCCCACCTTCGGATAGGGGAAGGGCATGGGCTGCGAATAGATGGAATCCAGGTTGTTGATCAGATAGAAGGTGCCGGTTCCTTCGGTATCGGAATGCCAGTAAATGATCTTCTCCCCGTCATGGCTCCAGCGAAAACCGTCCCTGCAACTGAACTCCTCTTCATAAAGCCAGTCGAAGGTCCCATTCACATACCGGTCCCCTCCATCGCTGGTAAGTTGGGTGATTTGTCTGTTCTCCAAGTCTTCCACATAGATGTTGTGTCCGCTTACAAAAGCCACGCGCTTGCCTTCGGGAGAGAATTTGGCAAACATAAGGGAGGAGGGGGGGAAGGTGGCACCCACCTGCTGCAGAATCCCCGATTCAAGATCAAGCATCCAGTAATCGCCCCGGGTATGGTAGCGCCAGACCCGGCTGGTATTGGTGAACAGCAAAAGCTTTTGATTGTCGGCCGACCACTGATAATCCCTGATATTCAGAGGTTCGCCCCCTTCTTTGGCCCTGAGCTGTTCGGCTCCCA
>CAYRLP010000146.1:0-3035 GCA_964424935.1 uncultured Bacteroides sp. | reverse complement strand
TCACCGCTTCTGGCCTGATACCGGACTATCTCTGCACAGTTATGTTCACTGTTTGTTTCCAGGGTGGTATAGTACCTGGAACCGGCCATCCATCGAACCGACCGGTAGGATCGGGTCGGATACAGGCCGTTCTTATAGATATCTTCCAGGGTAAGCCCCTGTCCGGTGTGCTGTCCGGATAATTGCAGAACCTGACCCAGAAATAAAATCAGGAGGGCGAAATAAATGCTTCTTTGCTTCATGGAATGCAATGTATTTGGGATTTAAATATAAACCAAAGTTTGTTAACTTAATCCCATGAATGCCCTGGCTGCATACCGTTATGAAAAGTACTCCTTTAAGATCATCACCCCTCTTATAGGCCTGATATCCCTGGCTTTCCTGCTGAATGGAGCGTATATTGTAGGGGCCATGCTTTTACTGATCGGATGTCTGTCAGCTTTTTCTTACCAGGGAATAATCATTGACCAGACCAAGCGTCAATACCTGAAATACGACCGCTTTCTGAAAACAAGGTTCGGAACCTGGAAGCCCCTTTCAGATCCCTCCTATGTGACGGTTGTAAGGATCAATCTGAGCAACAGGCGTATCGGGCCTGCCCCGATGGTTATGCCGGAGGGTCAAAAAGAAGCGAAAGCCTATAAGGTGAATCTGGTGGTGGAGGGTGATGAGCGGTATGTAAGTATTTGCAGAGGATCTCTGGAAAAGATGACCAAGGAGGCCCTGCGACTGGGGGAACATCTGCAGATCCGGGTTCTGGACTATACTACACATGAAAAAAAATGGATTCTATAAGCTCCTCATTACCTGTATGTTGATCTAATTTCTAAAATTCCTTCCTGAAATGTTTGCATATAATCATAATTTATTATTACATTTGTATTATACATCTTGTTTAATACTAATTGTTCAATATGAAAAAGGACGAATCCTTACACAGGGAACTTCTGAATGCGTGGGAAGAAACCTATAAGAAAGGGCAACTGACGCTCTGGATCTTCCTCTCCCTGAAAGAAGGGCCAAAATATGTCTCCGGACTGCAGGAGTCCATTGAACGGTTTTCCAGAGGGACGATCCATGCCGAAGAACAAAGTCTATACCGAACCCTCCGAAAGTACTACCACCTGAAAATGGTGGACTTCAGTGCAGGGAAAGGCCATAAGGGTCCCGACCGGAAATACTACCATCTGACCCCCCTGGGGGAATCCCTTCTCCAATCCTTCGTGGAACGGAATATTCTGCTCTTTTTTGACGAGCCTGTAAAGGAGCTGTTGCTGAATGAACCTGAACAAACAAACATGCCATGAAAATAATCACACGAAATCTACTGACTTTTGCCCTGCTTCTGCTCATCTATACCATTGCCTTCCGGTTCGGATTAAGCAGGCTGCTGACCGCCGAAAACTGGATCTGGGTCATCATCATATCCATTGCTTACGGAGCCGTGATTTTCATAACCGCCTGGATGACTGGAAAAAGGGATGGAATGAACAATTTTCTTTTCGATGCAGGATTCCGTTGGAACCTGACTACATTCATAGTCTGGGGTGCAGCCTCAGAAGCCTGGTTTCTGCTGGGATTCCATTCACCCTATGAATCCATCCGGATCGTTCACATCACCCTGCTGATCTGGAGCGGCTTCCTGATCCTTCACCTAATCCTGTTTTTAATCCTGCGAAAGCGCACTATTAAGGGGGTACATAAGACCGACATCTTCGATTAACCCATAATAACCCATAAAAAAAGAGGCCACAATAGAAGTGGTCTCTTTTCTATGTCATTTGCTTGTATCCTGCTATCTGAACCAGAAACCCACAGAAATGATCCACTGGCTGGGTCTGGCATCCAGCGGGAAATCAGTACTTCCCACAGAGAATGTATCACCCAGTTTACTCAGTGAGCCCTCATACCTGGCATCAATGGAGAGCTTGCTGACATCCAGCCCGATTCCGGCCTGGAAACCCCAGGTCATGGCACTGGTAAAGAGTTCGAAATCCGGTTCAATCTCTGTCAGGTCCGTGGTTTCACTTATCACGAAGGAACCAACCGGTCCCACATTGATCCGGGCAGGCCCCAGTTTGACACCCGCCAGTACCGGGACATCGATCCGGCTGAATTTCACATTTAGCACTTCTGTAGGGCCGTTTTCAACCACCTGTTCCAAAGTCCCCCCACCTGCATTGAAGTACAGCTCGGGTTTAATGACCAGCATGGCGATTTTAATCTGGGTCATAAGGCCCACATGGTATCCCGTCACGCTTTCTCCCGTAATCAGGTCATAGACTTGACTTCCATCGTTAATACTGGTAATGTCATCCATCTTCAGGTTAGAGAAACCAATGCCCGCCTTGATCCCGTAATTAAATAACTGGGCCTCGGAAACCGTGCATATAAACATTGTTGCTATCAATACTAAAATCAGCTTTTTCATAATTTATGAATTTAGGTTGAACTCCTTTTCTTCGTATTTAACGGGATCAGGGGCCCTATAGTTGCATAAAAACCATGAAAAAAATTAAGTTTCTTCTGCTGCCGGGGACTCTTCCACCAGATCCCTGATGACGATGGAAGCCAGGGTGCAGCCAAAAATAGCGGGGATATACGAACTGGTTCCAACGGTCGATTTTTTATTTGGCTCCCCTTCCACGGGGATAATCATCTCTTTTGGAACCTGTTCTGTGGAAAAGACCACCTTGAATCCGCCATGAATATCCATTTTTCGCAGCTTTTTGCGCAGCAGGTACGCCAGCCTGCAGTTGTAGGTTTCCCCGAAATCAGCCACCTGGATCTTCGAAGGATCCAGTTTTCCGCCCGATCCCATGGAGCTGGCCAGTTTGATCCCCCGCTGCAGGGTATGGTAGATCAGGTATATTTTGGGAGAAAGTGTATCGATGGCATCCACTACGTAATCGAAAGGCGTTTCAAGGATTTCAGGGATCCTGGACTCCCTGATGAATTCATTGATTACCGTGAGCTCAAGTCCCGGGTTAATATCCCGTAGCCGTTCTCCCATCACCACTGCTTTGTCCCGGTTC
>CAYRLP010000145.1:4806-6825 GCA_964424935.1 uncultured Bacteroides sp. | reverse complement strand
ATCCCATGCCCTTTAAAAAAAGACATGAGGTAAGGGACGCGCCGGTGATCAATGTTTTTATCCGGATGATGCAGTCACCAATGGTTCGGATACAGGTCAAAACTCCTGGTCATATCCTCGTGTACCTCCTTCTGCAGGTCAATTCCCAGTTTCCGGTATGCCCGGATAATCACGTCAGTACAAACCCCTCTGTCTTCAGGAACATCCCCGTTAGGATATGAAAGGGTATAATAGCCCGGATCATAATGTACCCGTTGATTGGTCAGGGTGAAGGTTGAATCGGCAAGCCGATCAAAGAAACCGGACTGCCCTGTGGCAGGACCAAGGGTCCAGAAAGAGAACAAAAGATATATCGCGATCCGTTTCATCGATGTCAGCCGGTCTGACCCGGAATCATGCTAGGATTTCTTTAAGCCCTTTATCATAGCTCTGATGCCATCAAATGGAGCCACAGCTTTCATGCCAAATCGATTCTCAAATTTGCTGCTATCAAAGACATAGTCATTTTTGTATTGATAGAGCATCTCAGGAAATTCCCTCATTACGGGGACAAACAGGCCCATGGCCTGCAGCATCCATAAGGGAACGATCTGAATCTTTGGCTCCACATTCAGTTCCTCTGCGATCAGCTGAATCCATTGACGGGTGGTTAGTTTTTCACTGGTTGTGGGAAGATGCCACACCTGGTTGTAGGCATCACCTGTATTGCCAAGTATGGCGGTTGCCTTGGCAGCGTCGGGAGTATAGGTGTATGTATGAATCCTGTCCAGATTACCTATTACCTGGGCCTTTTTCCCTTTTGCCAGGTTTTCAGCAACCATGATCGATAAGACGCTGTTTTTATTATCGGGTCCGTAAAAGTCTGCAGATCGAGCAATTAAAGCAGTCAGATTATTTCTCTCCACTTCCTCAAATATCATTTCGTGCAGTTGCTTTCTGACGGCTCCTTTTTTACTCGGAGGTTGTAAAGGTGCGTCTTCCGTCATATGCGGAATGGCAGATTCGGAATACATGTATACATTATCAAAAAAGACAAGCTTCGCATGATGGGTTATGCAGGCATCCAGGACCGCTCTCATAAAGGAGGGCCAAAGCTGTCGCCAGACTTTGATACTGTCTACAAACCCGACCACCACATAAACCACCTCACTTCCGGCCACGGCTTTTTCAATCTGTGTGAAATCCGTAAAATCAGCCGGGAAAAGTTCGTCTGAAGGATTCACTTTCACAGGATTTCTGCTGACCAGCCTGATTTGGTCGGTATATTGTCTGAGTTCCCTCGCCAGCGGTATGCCGATGGTTCCTCCGGATCCTAATATGGTTTGCATATTTGTTCTGATTAATGGGATTTCTGTATAAGCGGCTTTCAAATTAACATTTTACGACTGATGTTTTATGAAAGAAATTGTTAATTGTCATAAAAAAGAAATTTGACATGGCAAGAATATTTATTACAGGATCGGCAGATGGTTTGGGGCAATTGGCGGCCAAAGAACTCATTGAGAAAGGACATCAGGTGGTCCTGCATGCGCGAAATACGCTGCGTGCTGAACATGCTTTCAGCAAAATACCTGAAGCCGGGAAGGTGTTGATCGCGGACCTTTCCGATACGGAAGAGACCAAAGGACTGGCTGAAGAGGTAAATGCGATGGGTACCTTTGATGCGATCATTCATAATGCCGGAGTCTATCATGCATCCAGCCGGGTGCTTTTATCGGTCAACACGCTGGCTCCCTATCTTCTGACCTGTCTGATCCGTAAACCCGAACGGCTCATTTACCTTAGTTCAGGATTACATTCAAGCGGAGACCCGAATCCTTATAAGATGGAGAAGGGTCATGTAAGCTACTCCGACTCCAAACTGCATGACCTGATCCTGGCCAAGGCCGTGGCACGGAAATGGCCGGAGGTGTTTTCCAACGCGGTCAATCCAGGCTGGGTTCCCACGAAGATGGGAGGTGCTGGGGCACCGGACGACCTGCAGAAAGGCATTGAAACTCAGGTGTGGCTTGCTGTGGG
>CAYRLP010000145.1:0-4796 GCA_964424935.1 uncultured Bacteroides sp. | reverse complement strand
GGTGAGGATGCCAGGGTGAGCGGACGCTATTACTTCCACAAAAAGGAAGCGCGTTATTTCAGTGAGGCCGATCAGGTCAGCCTGCAGGACCAGTTTCTGGAAGAGTGCGGAAGAATCACCGGTGTGCAGTTTCCAGGGTGAGTTAAAATGAATTAAAATCGATTAACTTTGTGGGCTTCATTGCGAACCGGACAAACATTTGGTACGCACAGGTGTCTAACAGGTAGAAATATCAAAAAATATGAGCACAAAAAAAGCATTCCTGATGATCCTGGACGGCTGGGGAATCGGAAAAGGAGACAAATCCGATGTGATCAGCCAGGTACCCACTCCCAATATGGACCGGCTTCAGAAAGAATACCCCACTTCGCGACTGTTTGCCTCCGGTGAAAATGTAGGACTGCCCGACGGCCAGATGGGGAACTCGGAGGTGGGACACCTCAATATCGGGGCAGGACGGATCGTATACCAGGACCTGGTGAAAATCAACCGTGCTGTCCGGGACGGATCCATTGCTGAGAACCCGGTGCTGGTGGAAGCCTTCAGTTACGCCCGCGAACATAAAAAGCAGGTTCATTTTCTGGGGTTGCTTTCCGACGGAGGGGTCCACTCCCTGGACAAGCATCTTTACAAGCTGTGCGACCTGACCGGTGAGTATGGGATCAAAGATGTGTTTGTGCATGCCTTCGGGGATGGCCGTGATACTGATCCAGAGAGCGGAAAAGGCTACATGGAGAACCTGAACAGGCACCTGGCTTCATCTAACGGGAAGGTAGCTTCCTTTGTGGGAAGATTCTATGCCATGGACCGGGACAACCGCTGGGAAAGAATCAAAGAGGCCTATGACCTGCTGGTCCGTGGAAAGGGTAAGCCGGCGACCGATGTCGTGAAAGCCCTGCAGGAATCCTATGATGAAGGGGTGACCGATGAATTTGTAAAACCCATTGTGATGGTGGACGGAGACAATAACCCCCTGGGCCTCATCCGGGAAGGCGACGTGGTGGTCTTTTTCAATTTCCGGAATGACCGGGCCAGGGAGCTGACTATCGCACTGACCCAGCGGAATATCCCGGAGTACAACATGCACACCATTCCCCTGCACTACTGCACCATGACCCCCTACGATATCACCTTCAAGGGGCTGCATGTGATCTATGACAAGGAGAATGTGCACAACACCATGGGTGAGGTGGTGTCCGCCGCGGGACTCACCCAGCTGCGAATTGCAGAGACCGAGAAGTATGCCCATGTCACCTTCTTCTTTTCAGGAGGACGGGAAGAGGAGTACAAGAACGAAAGCCGGATCCTGGTGCCATCACCGAAGGTGGCCACCTACGACCTGAAACCTGAGATGAGTGCATACGGGGTGAAGGACGCAGTGATCAAGGACATCCGGAAGAACAGCCCCGACTTTATCTGCCTCAACTTTGCCAACGGGGATATGGTGGGACATACGGGGGTCTACAAGGCCATCCAGAAAGCGGTGACCACAGTGGACGAGTGTGTGGGTGAGGTCGTGAAGGCAGCACGGGATAGCGGCTACGATATGATAATCATTGCTGATCACGGGAATGCGGACCATGCGTTGAATCCCGATGGTTCCCCCAACACGGCACATTCGCTGAACCCGGTCCCCTGTGTTGTGGTTACCGATGACTATACAAAGGTGGAGGAAGGAATCCTGGCCGATGTGGCACCGACGCTCTTGCACATCATGGGGATTGACCGGCCGGTGGAGATGACCGGTAAGGTACTGGTCAGCTAGCGGCTCACCATTGGGAGGATGTCTTCCCGCAGCTGCAGGATGATCTTGCAGATTTCCTCGAGTGATTCCGGCTCATAACGGATTTCCGCCACATCGGCATGAAAGGTCTGGTCGTTGGGATCCATTTCAAAACTTTCGGGTACATAGCGGATCTCGACCAGGTCATACACCTCCTTCAGTTTGTTTACGGTGTGCATATAGCGGCGCACCATCAGGGACTCCTGCTGATTGGCCAGAATTCCGGATAAGCTGTTGAGGGAATATTTCTGTTGCAGGATCCGGTCGCCCATTTCCAGAACCGATTTATCCTGATAGATCCTGACCCCGATATACATTGCCTCCAGCCATCCTCCCAGAAGTGAAAGAGAGGCCAGGGACAACTGATTGCTCTCTTTGAAATGGTTGTCCATATCCGTATAGATCTGATAGATCTGTCTTCTCAGGGAATCAGTGTTTTCCAGGTCCGATTTCCGTTTACCGGCCGAATCTTCAAAGATCTCCCGGGGAAGTCCCAGCTTATCTGCAAGCAATTCAATGTGTTTGTAGTATTCGGCCGATTCGATGACCCGGTCAAAAAGGGTGCAGTAGTTCAGATCGACCCCCATCATTCCGAGTAAAATCGACACATGCTCCCGGTTATCGTATAAGGGGATCTTTTCGAGCGGACAGGGGATATCCGGGTCAAAACCGGTTCCTGTCTCTTCGAAAAATCCCACAATATCCGTGGGAATTTTCAGTGCGTATACGATCTGCCCGTTCCGGGCGAGGGCATAGAAATCCTCGGAACCAGGCACAAAATCCGAGGGTGACGGAGGAGTGTCTGAATAATTACAACCAATTAAGAAAACAAATAGGAGCAGCGTTCGAAATGGAAATCGAAACATAGAGAAGGGTTGAGTTATTTTGTAAAAATAACAAATCTTTTAAATCATGGAACGGGTTTTCATGGCACCGATGATGATATCGATCAAGGCATCTGGCTCCAGGGTCATACAGTTAAGTTTTATATCAAAACGGGTGTAATCGTTACCCTTTCCCTGAAAGTAATCCCGAAAGCTGGAACGTTTTTTGTCAATGTTCTGCGCATAACTGCGGGCCTGCTCGATGGTGCAGTTATGTTTTTCAGCCACCCGCAGTGCCCTCCATTCCAGAGGAGCCTCCAGATAAATGTGAAGCGATTTGGGGATATCCCTGGTGATGGCCACTCCTCCCCGTCCTACAATAATCGCATTACCCGCGTTGGCAAAATTCCGGATCACTTTAGCAATGGTGGTCCGGATCTTCATATCTGACTTGTAATAATTCTTGGATTGTGCAAACAGAAGATCTTCCAGAATCCCGCGGCTCTTGTAATCAAAGATGTGCTGGATCTGACTGGAATCCACACTTAACGCCTTGGCCGATTCCATCATGATCTCTTTACTGATCCATCTCCAGGGGCCCTCCTTGGCATGTACCTTTTTCATGGTATTCAACTGTGCGGTCAGATCCGCGGCGATTTTCTTAGCGGGACACCCCACCTCCCGTGAAAGGGTCACCACCGGCCCCGGGAAGATGTGCTTGGTAGGTTCTTCCTTATACCAGTCATCCAGGTATTTAGACAGGTCAACTTTCATGATTTTGGAAAGGATGGCGATTTGGCTCAATTTACCATTTTTCGTATGCAAAGTCAAGGAAACTGTCCTTACATGCTCTATAACAATATCCGGAATGAAGTGAATGGCATGATCGATCCCTATCTTTAAAGTTCTGACCCAAAAAAAATCCTTAACCGATGAACAAAATTACAGTTATTGGAGCCGGGAATGTGGGAGCCACGTGTGCCAATGTGATTGCCCATAATAACCTGGCCAACGAAGTGGTTCTTCTTGATATTAAAGAGGGACTCGCAGAAGGAAAAGCGCTGGATATCTGGCAGTCTTCCTCCATCCTTCATTTTGATACCCGGGTGACCGGATCCACCAACGATTATCTGAAAACGAAAGGTTCAGGGATCATCGTGGTCACCTCCGGACTTCCGAGGAAACCCGGCATGTCCCGCGACGACCTGATCAAAACCAATGCAAACATTGTCAAGGAAGTGACCGAAAAAGCGATCCAGCAATCTCCGGATGCTATTATAATTGTGGTTTCCAATCCCCTTGACGTGATGACCTACACGGCATACCTGGCTGCTAAAACGGATAAGCACAAGGTATTCGGTATGGCAGGTATCCTGGATACCGGACGGTTTAAAGCCTTCCTTGCCAGTGAGCTGGATGTTTCTCCGAACGATATAAATTCCTTGCTGATGGGGGGCCATGGGGATACCATGGTGCCACTCCCCCGTTATACCTCGGTAAGCGGCATCCCCATCACCGAACTGCTGGATACGGATGTCATTGAGAGGATCGTGCAGCGTACCCGGAAAGGAGGGGGTGAACTGGTAGCCCTGATGGGGACATCGGCCTGGTATGCACCCGGTGCTGCTGTGGCGCAGATGGTGGAATCCATCGTTAAAAACCAGAAACATGTATTCCCGGTTTGCGCCTACCTGAACGGGGAATACGGACTGAAGGATATCTACCTGGGAGTCCCGGTCAGGCTGGGTGCCAAAGGTGTGGAGGAGATCATCGAAATCGACATGAACGACGACGAAAAGCAATTGCTGAACACCTCGGCCGACAGTGTGAAAAAGGTAATGAACGTGCTGGATGACCTGAAGCTGTTTTAAGGTCAGCATAAGTCTCACGTTCTCAGAACGATAACATTTATAAAATGCGCCAAGGGGAATATCCCCCGGAAGCGCATTTTTTTTAGGGTACGTTCCGAAGTGCGAAAAATAAGTGCTATATTTGCGGCCTATTCGAAAAAGACAATCAAGTAACTATTAATAAACAAGTTAAAAATGCAAAATAAAGGTGCTATCAGGTTTTTTACGATTGTTCTGGCTCTGGTTAGCGTCTATCAGCTTCTGTTTACTGTATTTACGCAGAAGGTGGAACGGGACGCAAGACGCGTAGCCAACGGAGATCTCCGTATAGAGCGATCC
>CAYRLP010000144.1:2603-6871 GCA_964424935.1 uncultured Bacteroides sp. | reverse complement strand
ATGTTTGCCCCCGTATAGGTGGAATCTATATCTTCGTCTGTCAGGGTGATGCTCTCAATAGCCCCTGAAAAAGTTAAATCAAACTGTTCGGAACCCCCGAACAGGTTCCGGTGTCCGTAACTCAAATTGGCAGCCGCACCAATATTACCGGCCGAATTGGTCCCCTCCAGTTTTACCGAATAGGATTGCCTTGTGGCCGGAGCCACCAGCACATCACAATCCAGCTGGTGCTTTTCCGAATCCACCTCCCTGAAACGGATGTCCACCATCCGGAAGGCGCTCAGGGAAGAGAGGTTCCGGTAGGTCCGGTTCACATCCGAAGCATCATAGAGGGAACCCGGAATAATATAGTTCTTCTGGGTGACCACCGAGGGGCGGATATTTGGTTCCCCCGAATAGACCAGATAAATGCTGTCGTAAACCATGGTATCCCGCCGGATACTGTCCGTTCTGCTTTCCCGGTTATAGGTCATGGCATTGAAGTCGGTCATCATATGCACCTCCTTGATCGAATAGACCGGGTGGTCAGTATGCACGGTCTCCCCCCTGCTGTTGGTGTTCGGATAGTTGTGGATCCCCAGTGTAATGTTTACCTGATGCGAATTCAGGGAGCTATCAACTTCAAAGTACACATAATCCCGGGTGAAGGCGTAATATCCGCTGTCGCGGAGAAGGGTCTCGATCCGGACCCGTTCCTCCTGCAGCACGTCCACATCGAATAATTCACCGGCCCGGAATTTCGTGGTGGCTGTATCTGCCAGGACCATTTGAGAGAGGGTGGCATCTTCGAAAAAATAATCGATATTCCGGATCCGGTAGGGTTCCCTGGGGTTCACACAATAATACACTTTTGCACGTCTTTTCCGGAAGAGGGTCGTATCGGTCACTTCCGCTTCATAGAAGCCCTTGTTGCGCATATAAAGGCCAAGTTGTTCCGTGGTTTGATACTTCAGATCCGCATCATAGATGGCCGGGGGTTCCCCGATGCGTCTCAACCAGTTGTTGAATCCGTTATCCTTGTCCGGGGATGAGAGATTGTACAGTGAAAGGTAGAACCTCCAGAAGAGGATGCGTTTGTTTGGCTTCTGCTTCACATAGTCATTCAGCATCTGCTTGTCAAAATCACCTTTGCCCGACTGAATCTTGTAATTATGCAGAAGATACTCATCTTCAGGAATATACTTTGTGGCTCTGCAGGACAGGAGAAGAGCTGAAACCAGCACAATGGTGATATAGGGGATGATTCGCCGCAAAGTGGTCTCTTAAAGGGGCTAAAATACAAATTTTAAAGGAGCCGGATATTTTTTTCATCTTTGCATTTAAAGACCCTGACCTATGATCTCTTCCTCGAAGTCCAAACTGATTCGCAGCCTTCAGCTTAAGAAGTACCGGCAGGAACTCCGGCTCTTTCTGGTAGAAGGGGAAAAACTGGTCGGGGAGCTGCTGAGGGGGGATCCTGCCAACCGGTTTCCTGTCAGGGAACTCTTCGCCACCCCGGAGTGGCTCGGTACACACCGATCGTTTCACCTGCACAGGGCGGCAAAGATCACCGAAGCCTCCACTGCTGAAATTAAAAAAGTCAGTAATCAGGTTTCACCGCAGCAGGTGATGGCTCTGGTATCCATCCCGGAAGAGAGCTTCCGCCTGGAGGAACTGCTTCGGAAACCGGTGCTGGCTTTTGAATCGATCCGGGATCCGGGCAACCTGGGGACCATTCTTCGGACCGCCGACTGGTTCGGCATCGGCCACGTGGTCTGCTCCCCCGATTCCACCGATCTGTACAATCCCAAAGTGATCCAGTCCACCATGGGAGCCATTTTCCGTGTACGGGTCCACTATCAGGATCTGGAAGACCTGCTGAAGCGAAAAGAGATGCGGACCCGGCCTGTAATCGGGACCTTTCTGGATGGGGAGAATCTCTACGATACCTCCCTGGATCCGGACCCGCTGATCCTGTTTGGAAATGAATCACACGGCCTGTCCGAACGCCTCTCCCCACTGATCCGTAAGCGGATATCGATACCCTCCTTTTCAGTCCAGGATCCGGGACCGGAATCATTAAACGTGGCTGCATCGGTAGCGGTAGTCTGTTCGGAACTGCGACGGAAAGCGGAAGGGACTACTCAAAGTGAAAATTGAGCATGATAATATAGGATCGGGCATGTTCGATGGAGTTTGCAAACTCCGGATGCCCGGTCCGGCCATTGGGATCAATCATATTCATCAGGCCCATCGCCACCTTTAACTCGGGCGCAAACTTGAAATACCGTAAGTAGTTGTCCACTCCGAATCCGAACTCCACGTATAAATCCCCCCTTCGGAATTTTACATATTCTTCCGATTCACTGTCATAGACCCCGGGTCTTTTGGCAGACATATCATAGCGGAAATTCAATCCTCCCACCACATAGGGTCTGTAATTGTTCAGCCGGTCTGACCGGTACTTGAGATGCAGGGGAAAATCCAGAAACGCAGGTCCCAGGGGTACCGGGTTGGCCACCCTGGGTATCTGGGCCACCTCTCCGGTTACACCATCGCTGTATTCATAAAAATAAATTTCACGGGATCCGAAACTGATGCCCGGAAGAAACCGGAGGTTCCAGTTCTTATTCATGCGCAGGTCCGAGACAATGCTTACCTGGAATCCGGGTTGAGGATGACTCAGATCGGCATACAGAAAATCTATGGCTTCATAGTTTCTGATAAATCCCACGTCCATCAGATTCACACCCACTGTAAATCCGAAGTGTATCCGTTTCAGATCGAAAGCTGGCAGGTTTCTGGGGTGCTCTTCCTGGGCAAAAGCCGTCAGGACAACATGGAGCAGGGATATAATCAGAATCGGCTTCCTCATTTCTGAATTAAACGGCCAAAGACAGCAATTAGTATGGTCCGTCTGCATAAAGGTCAATCGCCAAGGAGCTGTTCCAGTGCATACTCAAAGTCCCTTGCATAGTCAGAAATAAACCCGAAAGAGATGTCATCAATTCGCAGCTCCTCCTTGGTTACATGTCCCAGGGCGGAAAAATGGAGCCCGGTTTCCATCATAAAATCCAGGAACGGGGTTTCCTGTTCAGCCGTAACACTGACCACCACGCGGCTCTGTGATTCACCGAAAAGGAAGGCATCGCCGCGGATCTCTGCCGGTGAGGTCACATCAAACCCCACACCGCCGGGCAGAGCACACTCCACCAGAGCCACAAAGAGTCCCCCGAGGGAAACATCATGTGCGGAGGTGACCAGGCGCTGTTTGATCAAGCTGGAAACCACCTGCTGCAGTTTCAGCTCATATTCCAGGTCAAACTTCGGTGCAGCTGATTCATGAACGTTATGGAATACGGCGAGGTATTCCGATGAGGAGATATCATTGTCCGATCGACCTATCAGGAAGATCATGTCGCCTTTGTTCCGGAAATTCACGGTCATCACATCTTCAAAGGAATCCAGTATCCCTACCATTCCCGCCACGGGTGTCGGAATCACAGAAGCGATATCCTCTCCGTCATGGGTCAGATTGTGGAAACTCACATTCCCTGCAATAACAGGAATTTCCATGCGCCTGCACACTTCGTTGATTCCCTTCACGCTCTGGGCAAAATCCCTGTATACATATGGATCCGAAGGATCTCCGTAGTTTAGACAATCTGCCAGTGCCACCGGCCTTCCTCCCGAACAGATGACGTTCCTGGCGGCCTCAACCACTGCGATCATGGCTCCCTTCTTAGCTTCGAGCCTGCAGTAGCGGGAATTGCCATCCACACTCATGGCCAGTGCCTGATCCGA
This sequence comes from uncultured Bacteroides sp., assembly GCA_964424935.1. Lineage (GTDB taxonomy): Bacteria > Bacteroidota > Bacteroidia > Bacteroidales. The sequence continues at coordinate 3,088 of CAYRLP010000144.1, read as the reverse complement.
GCCGTTGATTTTAACAATCCCGGCATCCGAGGCATACTCACTGCTCATGTTGGAAAGTCCGGCCATGGTATCGAACTGTTCATAGATCCATCTTCTTGAAGCGATATTAGGCAGGGAAACCATTTGCCTGGCAATCTCCTTCAGATTTCCCGGCACCGGAACCTCTTCAGCCGAAACAATCCTGGGGGTTCTACCGCGTTCCTTCATATCCCGGATATAGACCGGGGCACCCCCGCCCCTGACAAGCAGGCTCACGGGCAGATCCCCGCACGGAGTGGATTCGTTCATGATCCGGATCCGTTCCGTGCCATTGACCTGACCTACCCGGGCACACTCCAGTCCCCACTTTTTTACCTTCTCCTCAAAGTCTTTAAAATCCTTTTTATCAACCGAAAGCAGCATCTGTTCCTGGGATTGGGACAGGAGTACTTCCAGGGGTTCCAGGTCGCGTATTAAAGGCATTTCATGAATCCATATCTCCACAC
>CAYRLP010000144.1:0-2593 GCA_964424935.1 uncultured Bacteroides sp. | reverse complement strand
CCTGCATCCCTCTGATCAGACCGGTATGGTTGAGTTCATGAAGGCAATCCATCAATATCTTACCGCTGGCCGGATCGGCTACCTGTGATTCCGGGACCATCTGTCCCTTTCTTTTCAGGGCCCGGGAAGCAAAACCGGCCCCGTGTACACCCACCCCGGAGGTCTTCTTCCCCAGCAGAACCACATGCTGACCCGCCTTGGTAAATGCGGCCCTGATCAAACGGTCCTTGTGAACGATGCCCACCCCCATGAGGTTTACCAGGGGATTGAATTTATAGGAGTTGTCAAACAGGATCTCTCCCCCCACAACCGGCACCCCGATATTGTTGGAATAACTGCCCAGAGCGCTCACGACGGCATCGACCATATCCCGGATATGCTTCTCCCTGGGGTCCCCGAACCGGAGGATGTTCAGGAGTCCGACCGGCTCCGCTCCCATGGTGATCAGGTCGCGGTTCACATTCCCTACTCCCACTGCTCCCTGCCTCGGATCCACAGCTATAGGATGATTGTGGGATTCCATCTTTATCACACAGACCAGTTCTTCATTGATCTCAATCACTCCCGCATTCTCTTCCCTTGCGGGCACATACACTTTTTCACCCTTTACGGGCATCTCCTCGAGCCATTTGATGGAACTCTTATAGGAAATGTGTTCAGACCACATGGCCGCAAACATATTGAGTTCAAAAGGAGAAGGTTCCCTGCCCAGCATGGATTCGATGGAGTACAATTCATCCTGCGTCAGGTAGGAAAGTGCTCGTTCTTTAAGTCGGGGATTATTCGGATCCATAATCATATCAATTAAGGAACAAATATAATAATTAGATCATCAAGATAATTTCTACTTTTGTCTGAAACCCGTATCTATGAGATCCATTGCCATTATCACAGGAGCTACTGCAGGAATCGGAAGAGCCACGGCCATCACACTTGCCCGCAACAATTATGATGTGGTTATTACCGGACGTCGTAACGATAAACTGGAGGCTGTAGAGGAGGAGATCCGCTCGAAAACAGATGCGGATGTACTCTCCCTGAACTTCGATATCCGGGATTTTGAAGCCGTCAAACAGGCATGTGAAAAACTTTCCGGAAAATGGGCCAGTGTGGATGTCCTGGTCAATAACGCGGGACTGGCCGCAGGTTTGAGCCCCATCCATGAAGGGAGCTTGGAGGACTGGGAACAGATGATCGATACCAATATCAAGGGATTGCTCTACCTCACCCGTCTGATCACGCCTGGAATGGTGCAGATGAAGAAGGGTCATATTATAAACCTGGGCTCCATTGCAGGGAAAGAGGTGTATGAGAAAGGCAATGTGTACAATGCCACCAAATATGCGGTGGACGGACTGACCCAGGCCATGCGGATCGATCTGGTGGAACACGGAATCAAGGTCACGGCCATTAATCCCGGTGCGGTGGAGACAGAGTTCAGCCTGGTCCGGTTCAAATGGGACGAGGAGGAAGCCACCAAAGTCTACGAAGGGTTTACCCCCCTGTACGCTGAGGATATTGCAGAGGCGATCCTCTTCGTGGTTACCCGTCCGCATCACGTAACGATCGATGATTTGATCATTATGCCCACTTCACAGGCAAGGACCCGGAAAATAGTCCGGAATAAACCATAGCTGTAAAACCAGTACTACCACAACAATTAAACCAATACTACCACCTCATGTATACACCCGAATACCTTGAACAGTTTACCAGAAACGTTTTTGAGAAGATGGGATGCAGCCCCGAAGATGCTAAGATGGCGACCGATGTCTTTATCGCCGCCGAACTCAGGGGGTACTCGAGTCATGGAATGATCCGAATCAAGGACTATTACCAGCTCTGGAAGGCCAAGAGGATCAACGTCAGGCCAAATGTAAGGATTGTCCATGAATCCCCCAGCACAGCGGTGGTGGACGGGGACGGTGCCATCGGGATGATCGCTTCGACCAAGTCCATGCAGATTGCCATCGAAAAGGCCAAAACTGCCGGAACCGGCTGGGTATCTACAAAAGGATCGAACCATTACGGGTTCGCCGGGTATTATTCCATGATGGCCCTGAAACATGATATGATCGGGATCAGCCTGACCATTGCCAATCCGCTGGTGGCACCCACGGGTTCGATCGAGCCCATGCTGGGCACCAATCCGATCTCCGTCTCGGTCCCTGCCGGCAAGTATCCTCCCTTCGTATCCGACTTCTCAACAACTCCTATTGCCCGGGGTAAACTGGCCATTGCCGCCAAAAAAGGTGAAAAGATTCCCCTGGGCTGGGTTCAGGATGCCAATGGCCTGCCTTCCGACGATCCGGATGTCATCACCCGCGGTGGAAGCATGGTAACCCTGGGGGGCACCATCCAGCACGGGAGCCACAAAGGATACGCTCTCAGCGCCATAGTGGATATACTCTCCGCGGTCCTTTCAGGGGCCAACTTCGGACCTTTCTGTCCCCCGTCACTGGCCTACCTGCCGGTGAAGGATGAGAAGGTGGGGGAAGGCACGGGTCATTTCTTCGGCGCCATGCGTATAGACGGTTTCCAGAAGCCGGAGGTGTTTAAAGCCCGCATGGACAAATGGATAGAAACCTTCCGG
>CAYRLP010000143.1:6488-6923 GCA_964424935.1 uncultured Bacteroides sp. | reverse complement strand
GGTATTCCGTTTGTCAGTGCTGTGGCTACCACCCTGCGCCATCCCTGCTGGGCGGCTTCGACCCGCTCCTTAAAATAGGGATCCAGGAGCAGGTTGGGCAGTCCGGGATTCCGGTCGTAAGCATCCTTGATCTTGCTCAGGAAAACAGAGCGTATAATACAGCCACCCCTCCACAGCAGGGCAATTCCGCCGTAATTCAGTTTCCATCCATACTCCTTTGCCGCTTCACGCATCAGGGTATAACCCTGGGCATAGGAAACGATCTTGGAGGCATAGAGCGCATTTCCAATATCAGTGATAAAGGCCGACCTGTCCTCTTTAAACGAAGGTGCGGGTCCGGACAGGACCTTCGCGGCCTGAACGCGTTCGTCCTTGAGTGCGGAGAGGCACCTGGCAAATACGGATTCCCCGATCAGGGTAAGCGGAATTCCCAGG
>CAYRLP010000143.1:0-6478 GCA_964424935.1 uncultured Bacteroides sp. | reverse complement strand
TCAATACCAGTCCATTTCCCTGTGCCCTTCTGGCCGGCTGTATCCAGTATCTTTTCAACCAGCGGTTCCCCGTCCTCATCACGGTACGCCAGGATATCCCGGGTGATCTCTATCAGGTAGCTGTCCAGCTCCCCTTCGTTCCACTCCCTGAAAACCTCATGCATTTCACCTGCACTCATTCCAAGCAGATTCTTCATAAGGTGATAGGCCTCGGTAATCAATTGCATGTCGCCATATTCGATGCCATTGTGCACCATCTTGACAAAATGCCCCGCTCCATCATCCCCCACCCAATCACAACAGGGACTTCCATCTTCCACCTTGGCCGATATATCCTGGAAGATTTTCTTTACATGGGGCCAGGCAGCCGCTGATCCCCCGGGCATAATGGATGGACCCAGCAGGGCCCCCTCTTCTCCTCCGGAAACCCCCGTACCGATGAACATCATTTTCTTGCTCTCCACATAGGCAGTCCTTCGGATCGAATCCGGAAAATGGGAATTTCCGCCATCGATTAATATGTCCCCCTCCTCCAGGTGGGGTAGTAACAGCTCAATAAAATCATCCACCGCTTTTCCGGCCTTGACCAGCATCATCACCTTTCTGGGCCGCTCCAGGGAGTCCACAAATTCCTCGATAGAGTGTGTCCCTATAAAATTCTTGTCCTTTCCCCGGCCGGCAATAAAACGATCCACCTTTTCCACCGTACGGTTAAAAACCGCCACCGTATATCCGTGTCTCTCCATGTTCAGTACCAGGTTTTCACCCATTACTGCCAGTCCGATTAGTCCGATGTCTGCTTTTGTTTTCATCTCAGATATGTTTTATTAGTTGTTCGAATTGCATTTCCGCTTACATGCACTGATCCGATAATACACTGAATCCCAGCATCTCAAGGGTTTCCCTCAGCTCCGGATATCCCTGAAAAACCCGGACCGAATATGCAGCCGGCTCCCTGCGAAACGGATAGTTGCCCCTCAGGCTCTCAAAGGTATCCGGGGCACTTTTCAGTCGCCGGTCATCCGCACTTACATCATAGGTCCTGTGAAATACCTCCCAGAGCAATTTCGGGAGTTCCCCCAGCGCTGCATCAACCTGTATCTCTTTGTTCTGAGGCGGCGGAACCATGGAGGGGACCCAGTGGTCCATCCCAAGTCCGAAATACCTGCTGACGGCCTGCACCGACATGGCTGTCCCATTGGCTTTTCCGTCCAGAGAGTAGCCGGCTATATGCGGGGTGGCCAGGGTGATGGCTTCCAGGAGATCCCGGTCGATGGCCGGTTCATTTTCAAACACATCCAGAACCACATCCGACACCATACCCTTCCCGATGGCCTGTTTCAGAGCCTCCTCCTCCACGACCCCTCCCCGGGAAGTATTGATTAAAAGGGCTCCGTTTTTCAATCCTCCCAGGAATTCCCTGTTCACCAGGTGATGTGTCGGATCGGATCCCCCGTGAACCAGCGGTACATGCAGGGTGATCAGGTCCGCCCTTTCCTTCAGCTCCTCCAGACCGGAAAATTGATCCCCCCCTTCCCTGCGTTCCCTGGGAGGATCGTTAAGCAGCACGTTTATTCCGAGGGCCCGGGCAGCTTTCGCAACTTTGCTCCCCACGTGTCCCACACCCACAATGCCCAGGGTCAGCGACTTCAGATCGATCCCCCTGTGAACGGCCAGCCACAGCAGGGTGGAAACCATATATTGCTCCACCGAGGAGGAATTGCATCCGGGTGCATTGGTCCACCCGATCCCGTTTTCCTGGCAGTACTCCGTGTCGATATGATCGTACCCGATGGTCGCCGAGGCGATGAAACGGACGGAAGTGCCGGCCAGCAACTCCTGGTTGCACAGGGTCCGGGTACGGATAATCATTCCGTCTGCATCCATCAGGTGGTTCCGGGAGATGTCCCCCCCGGGAAGATAGACCACCTCGGCCTTCTCTTCCAGAGCCCCTTCCAGGAAGGGAATTTTATGATCGGCAACAATTTTCAGCATCAATCAGTTTATAAACTTGTCTTTCCAGGACCAGAGTCCCAGAGCAGGATTTGATATATAATAGATCTCTTCACCACCGGGCAGAATATTGGTTCCTTCCTTAAGCTTCCGCGGATCATAGCGGGCAAGCATCTTTTCCAGGTCCTCGTAGTTATAGTTCACCGATTTAATCTCCTCTTTCGAGAGTCCCCCCGGACAATAGGTCATCCTGAACCGTCCCTCCGTGGAGCCATGGATCAGGTGTGCAGCCGCACTGAGGTTCTGCCGCAGATCCGCCCGCTCTTCCACTGCCTTCAATATCTCGGGTGTGGTCCGGTACCCGTAATCCCTGATTAACCGGTCGATCTCAGGGTCCTCACCAAAGGATTTCAGTCCGGGCGCCAGTACCACCAGTTCCCCGCCATCATCAATGGCCATGCGGGTCCGGTAGAGGCTCTTGTTCCCGAGCCAGGTGCTTTTATACTCACCGGGCTCCAGGTAGACCACCACTTTGCGGAGTGGACGGGGCAGCATGTGAAAATTGACTTCGATCGAAAGTTCCGCAGCCTTTAAAAAACATTCCTGGTCATCCCCGATATAGAGTCCGCGTATTACAAGCCTGCCTTCCGCATCACGGGCCACTACCGTGAGCACATAGACCACCGGGAGGTCTGCCGCAAAATGCTCCGAGGCATAATTGAGCACATCCCTCACAGGGGAGGAAGCGCGCCCCATGATACGCTCCATCCCATAGGCAGCACCCAGAAAATGGCTTTTATTTATACCCTCCGGTCCTCCGGTCCCCACAAAGATGTTCTTATTGTGGTTGGCCATCCCCACTACCTCGTGGGGCACCACCTGGCCGATGGAGAGGATCAGGTCATGCCGGCCCTCAGCCAGCAAACGGTTGACCTGGGCCGGCCAGGAGTAAGAGATCCTCCCTTCCGACACCCTTTCTAAAAATGCGGCGGGTACCTCCCCCAGGGTCACCACGTCGTTACGCCAGTCGTGAACCCGGAACAGGGATGAGGGGACCTTTCCGTACATTTTTCTGATCTCCTCCCCGGTCATGGCCGCATGGGTACCCAGGGCAGGCAGTACATCACTCAGCCGTTCACCGTAGTATTCCCAGATGAGTTCGGTGAGACGCCCTGCCCTGCTGTGGATCCTGGTAATATCAGGAGGAACAGCAAGCACCTTTGTTCTCTGCCCAAGTTTTCCAAGGGCTTCGGAAAGTCCCCTTTCCATATCCCGGTCATCCAGGACCGTCTCCCTGCCTCCCTGTTCAAAATAGATCATCCTAAACGCCTCCAAATGCACTGTATCCCCCATCCACCGGGATACAGATCCCGGTAATAAACCTGCTCATATCCGACAAGAGGTATAACACGGTCCCGTTCAGATCCTCAGGCTTTCCAAACATTCCCATGGGGGTGCTGGCTATGATTTTCTCACCCCGGGGTGTCAGGTCCCCGCTCTGCTCATCGGTAAGCAGGAACCGGTTCTGGCTGGTCAGGAAAAAGCCCGGCGCAATGGCGTTTACCCTTACACCCACTTTAGCAAAATGGACAGCCAGCCACTGTGTGAAGTTATTGACGGAGGCCTTGGCTGCCGAATAGGCCGGGATCTTGGTCAAAGGTTTATATGCGTTCATGGAGGAGATATTCAGGACCGCTCCCTTCTGCCTGGCAACCATATCTCGGGTAAAAACCATGGAAGGCAACAGGGTCCCCGTGAAATTCAGATCGAATACCTTCCTGAATCCTTCCGGTTCCAGTCCGAAGAATCCCTCCTCCAGGCGATCCAGTTCCGTGCCGGTGATCTGCTCCAATTTGGTAGTGGCCGCAGGAGCGTTTCCTCCCGCCGCGTTTATCAGCAGATCAATCTCACCAAGCTGGTCCCGGATCCGATTCCTGACTTGCAGCAGGGATTCCCTGTTGAGCACATCGGCCGCGTAACCCTGGCTGGGCAGTCCATATTCAGAACTTATTTCCGATGCCACCTTTCTTGCCGCCTCTTCGTTAATATCCAGGATCGCCATTATGACACCGGCAGATGCCAGTCCCCGGGCCATCGCGCTGCCCAGCACCCCGCCACCACCGGTGATCACACATACCCGGTTCTTCAACGAGTTCCATTCGTCCTGTTTCATAATTCCATAGATTTGGATTGATAATAAGGTAGATTTTCCCTGGTAATAATATCAATGGGGAGCCACTGCCGGGGAGCAGGCTTCCGGTTGAACACGACCAGGTTATAAAGCGATTCGAATCCCTTGTAGGCCTGGTCCTCAGGTCGCTGAGACAGTAAAAAATCAATGCGCTCCTGCTCCAGGAACCGAATATTTTCCGGAAGCAGATCGTAGCCCACCAGACGGACCGTCCCCTGTTCCATACCCTCCAGACATCCGGCCACCTTATGCACCCTTGAGTTGGTAACAAAGATCCCCGCTATGTCATGTTCTGACAGGATCCCCAGGAGCTTTTTCTTCAGCATGGTGTCACCGGCTCCGTGCAGATCGATGCTGATCAACTGGTTCAACCGTCCCTTCTTCCGGTCAAAGTAAGCCCGGAATCCCCGCTCCCGGTCAATGATATGGGCGTAATGACCGGTTCGGGCCGACATATTTACCACGGCCACATCTCTTCCCCGATCCATTCCATAGTCCATCAGCCTGGCAGCCACATACCCGCTCTGATAGGCATCCTGCCCGACAAAACTGGCTACGGAAGGTTCTTCCAGAAGCGAGTTGAAAAGGATCACGGGCAGATTCCACGCGGCACAGCGTCTCAGGAACTGCACGGATTCTACCTGGAACACCGGCGCAAAGAGGATGCCCTCCACCCTTTCGTAGGGAAACTGCTTCAGAAGGACACGGAATGGTTCCCGGTCATTTTGATCGAAATAGAATTCGTGAAGAATCACGTGACGGTGCTCCAGTGCATCAAGCGCCTTTTGAATACCCTGTCGGGGAAGCTCCCAGAAGGCGTGGTTATGCACTAACCAGGGCATGACCACTGCCAGGTGGATTTCCCTTTTCAGGGCCAGAGAGCGTGCGGCGATGTCCGGTTTGTAGTCAAATTCCAGGAGCAGACGCTGGATCTTCTCCCGGGTGGCCGGCGACACCTCCCCCCGGTTGTGGATCACACGGTCCACCGTCCCGATGGAAACCTGTGCAATCTCCGCTATATCCTTGATCCGGACCTTGCTCATATATCACTTATTATAAAAGGATTATGATGATATTCATGCTCCTATCAGTTCCAGATATATATTCAAAAATAGGCAAATTATTTAGGAAAGAATCACGATTTTGATTAATTTCGTGTCCGTACACGGAATTAATCTGGCCAATGGATTTGGAAAAATACTCCCTTGGGATCGGGGACCGGTTCGGTCAACAGGGAGAGGCACAGCTGAAAGCCCTGGTGCTGGCAGATGAAGCAGGGATAGAGATCGTACCGGTCTGGAACAAGTCCCACCGGGAACACCGGATCATAGGTTCATCGCCCGAGGAGACTCTCCTGGAAGCCAGATCAGCCGTGAAAAGCCTGCAATGGATGCGATCCTATTACATGGATGCGGATCACATTACCCTGCGCACCGTGGACCCCTATCTGGCCCATGCCAATTTTTTCACCCTGGATGTGGCTGAGCATATCGGTCATGCGGTCTCAGCCTCCGAACAGCAGGATTTTCTGAGGAGGGCCTCCGATCATCTGGGAAATCTCGAAATCCCGGGGATCCCTGATCCATTCTTCGTTACAGAAAACCAGCTTGCCGAAATATCCCGGAAATTTCTAGGGGCCATCCGGGAAGCCGCCAGGATCTACAGGTACATTGCCGGGGAGAAAGGAGCGGATCGGTTCATCGCCGAAGTATCCATGGATGAAGTGGAAGAAGCCCAGTCCCCCATGGAGCTCTTCTTCATCCTGCTGATGCTCCGGCATCATGATCTGCCGGTGCAGACCATCGCACCTAAATTCACCGGAAGATTTAACAAGGGGGTCGATTATTCCGGGGATGTGGACCGGTTCAGAAAGGAATTCGAGGAGGACCTGCTTGTGATAGACTATGCAGTAGAGCTTTTCGGACTACCCTCCAATCTGAAGCTGAGCGTGCACTCGGGAAGCGACAAATTCAGCATCTATCCGGTTATGGGCGAACTGATCCGTAAACACGACAAGGGGATCCATGTGAAAACAGCGGGAACCACCTGGCTGGAAGAGGTCATCGGTCTGGCTATCTCGGGTGAGGAGGGCCTTCAGCTGGCCAAAGATATATACCAGCGGGCTTATACGCGGCAGGAGGAACTCTGCCGCCCCTATGCCGCGGTGATTGATTTTGATCCACTCACTCTGCCGAAACCGAAAGATGTGGCCCGCTGGGACAGTCAGAAATTTGCGAATACCCTACGGCATGTTCCCGGACATCCCGACTACCATTCCGGCTTCAGGCAACTGATCCATGTGGGTTACAAAGTGGCAGCCGAAATGGGCAGAAC
>CAYRLP010000142.1:0-6969 GCA_964424935.1 uncultured Bacteroides sp. | reverse complement strand
GATAACAGGCGTGTTAAGGATATGTATGCTGCTGTAGCTGTTCAGGTCCTCCAGGTCCCGGGGAAGCAACTGGTAGGTTCCCAGATAGGAACCCAGTGGGCCGATCAGTGTAACTGGACCGGAAGGAATGGGAGTCCCGATAAGAGGAGAACCGGAACTGTTGATATAGACCTGTCCTGTTTCTGCTCCGGAAATGAAGCTGTATGCTGTCCTCTGGAAAACCCCGGTTGAGGAGAAGATTGCCTGATCCACCTGCACCAGCATGCCTTCATAGGTTTCGCTGAACTCACCGGGGGTTAACACCACCGGTTCAGGCAATGTATGACCCATGGAATGAATAACCACACTGGTGACCGGGTCCATCTCCAGCAAGGAATTGTAATCCTTGAGCGTGCCCGTGACTGTCACACTGTCACCACGCTGCACCTGATTCATTTCTGACGAATAGATGGCGATTCCTCCCGTTTGATCCTGCATGTAACGGATGATACCCAGTTCTTCCCCATTGGTTATGATTCCGCTGACTGTTACCGTGGCCCCGATGCCCTGGGACCTGGCGCTGGCAATGTCCTGCTGGGCATGCAAGGGAATGCGCAGGGCCAGCACAAACAGACAAATCATGAAAGGGGTTCTCATCGGCTTTTGCATGATCACAAAATTGATCAAAAACATCAGAAAACCATGTATGAAAGCCAAAAAAAAGCCCGTTCAATCGAATGGGCCTTTTTTCCTAGAGAGATTGATTACATCTATTCCTTTTCCTCAGCCTTTTTGGCGATTAGAAAGGACGTAAACAGACCCGCACCTCCAAAGAACAACGCACAGGCAAAATAGGAGGCCTCTTCAGAAATGCTGGTATAGCTCTCAAGAAGGCTTGCGACAAAGAGTCCGAATCCAATACCTACCAGCAGGAGGGCCCATTTCAGAATGCCGTATGAGTTGGGTCTCCGGTCCCTTACGAAATCTTTCGGATTGACTCCCTTCTCGATCATAGCCATACGCTCGCGGTTTCTGGCCGAGGCTATTACAAATACGGCTCCAAAGAGAGCGGCGAAAATAATCAGTACTATGAATACATCTTCGTTCATAATCGTAGAAATTGGTTAAACATTGTTTTCTGATTCTTTGACGCCGGCCGTTGAATTCATGTTACAGGATACTGCAATGTTTTTCAAATAGATTCTCTCCTGTACGATTTCGTATCGAAAATCCCTTAACTTGTGTAACGTTTTCAATAATCAAGCGTCATATTACTGCATGGAGGTCCATGAAATAAAATACAGGATCGAACGCGTAAAGGGAGGGGACAAAGAGGCATTTGGGGGTTTGGTGGATGCACATAAGGATATGGTGTACACCCTGTGTCTCCGGATGCTCACCTCCGAGACGGATGCCGAGGAAGCCGCCCAGGAAGTCTTTGTAAAAGCATTCCGCTTCCTGGGGAGCTTTCAGGAAAAGTCCAAGTTTTCCACCTGGTTGTACCGGATCGCTTACAATCATTGCATAAGTGTGATCCGGAAAAAGGTGAAGGTGATCGATCTTGTAGATGAGTTGCCGGAGGGAGAGGTGGATGAAGGTGAGATGAACGGCTTGGAAAACCTCACCGCTAAGGAACGTGGGAAGTACTTGAAAATGGCCTTGGATTCTCTGGCCGAAACCGATGCGGTGGTGGTAACGCTCTTTTATTATGAAGAATTGTCCCTGGAGGAAATTTCGGCAGTAACCGGACTTAGCAGCAGCAACATCCGGATTAAACTGCACCGTTCGCGTAAAAAAATGTACCAGGTAATTCGTGAGAATCTAAAATCGGAAGTATCTTCAATTCTGTAAAATGAAACGAGATCCGCATATATCGAAATTGATGAGGGAATCAGGAGTGGAATCTGCTCCGGATGATTTTACCTCCCGTGTGATGGATAAACTGCAGGAAGTCCCGGCCAGGAAGTTGTATAAACCGTTGATTGGCAGGTGGGGGCGTATTCTTATAATCCTGATTATTGCCGCACTGGTTGTCGTAGCCATGCTCTTTACCGATCCTGCAGGAAGACTGTTCGATAATACCTCCATCTCCGTCCCCCGTTTGGCGTCCCGATGGCCTCAGCTGCATTTCAATCTGGACTTTCTGAAGCAGATCCATATATCCACAGGGGTGATTTCCGCTCTGGTAGCGATGTTTTTGCTGGTTCTCTCGGATGTCGGATTGAGCAGACGCAGGTTCAGTCAATAACACCCAGTACCTTCCCGACCTTGGTAAATCCCTTTATGGCACGGTCCAGATGTTCCCGGGTATGTGCCGCAGAAAGCTGGACGCGGATACGAGCCTGTTCCTTTGGTACGACCGGGAAATAAAATCCTATCACATAGATCCCCTCCTTGAGCAGCCGGGATGCAAATTCCTGTGACAGCTTGGCATCATAAAGCATTACGGCACAAATGGCCGATTGGGTTGGTTTGATATCAAAGCCGGCATCCTGCATCTTTTCCAGGAAATAAGCCGTATTCTTGTGAAGGCGCTCCTGCAGTTCAGTTGTTTCGTTCATCATATCGAACATCCTGATTCCTGCGCCCACCACAGCAGGTGGAAGTGAGTTTGAGAACAAGTAGGGCCTGGAACGCTGCCTGAGCATTTCAATGATCTCCTTGCGACCGGTGGTAAATCCGCCGATGGCCCCGCCAAACGCTTTCCCGAGGGTTCCTGTAATAATATCCACCTTGCCCCGGATATTAAACAGCTCTGTAACGCCCCGGCCGGTCTCTCCCACAACGCCTGCAGAATGGCATTCATCAACCATTACCAGCGCATCATATTTTTCGGCCAGTTCACAAATCCGGTCTAACGGGGCCACATTCCCGTCCATGGAGAAGACCCCGTCCGTGACAATAATACGGAAACGCTGCGCCTGTGCTTCCCTGAGCTGCTGCTCCAGGTCCTCCATATCGGCATTTTTATACCGGTAACGCTGTGCCTTGCAGAGCCTGACTCCATCTATGATGGACGCATGGTTCAGGGCGTCTGAAATAATGGCATCCTCTGCACCGAGGAGCGGTTCAAAAACCCCTCCGTTGGCATCAAAGCAGGCTGCATACAGGATGGTGTCCTCGGTGCCGAAGAATGCGGCAATTTTCTGCTCCAGGGTTTTGTGCAGATCCTGTGTTCCGCAGATGAACCGGACCGAAGACATTCCGAATCCGTGCGTGTCCAGGGCCTGCTTGGCCGCCTGAACCAGCTCCGGATGATCGGACAGCCCCAGGTAGTTATTGGCGCAGAAATTCAGTACCTTTTCACCGCTTTCCAGCTCGATCTCAGCCAGCTGTGGCGAAGAAATAATCCGTTCTGACTTGAACAGGCCGGCATCGCTGATCTGTTCCAGTTCACTGGCCAGGTATTCCTTGATTTTTCCGTACATCGTCTTCTATTTAAGTTTGTTTCGTATCTCCTTTAACATGATCCGGGTCATCCGTTCGAGGTTGTAATTCTGTTTGAATCCCCAGTCATTACGGGCCGAACTGTCATCTACACTCTGTGGCCAGGTATCGGCAATGGCCTGACGGAAATCCGCTGCATAAGATATGGTAAAACCGGGAATTTCCTTTCGGATCTCCTGGGCAAGCTGATCCGGGGTGAGGCTCATTCCGCCCAGATTGTAGGCACTGTGAACGGACAGCCTGGAGCGATCGGCTTCCATCAGCTGGATGGTAGCCTGTATGGCATCCGGCATAAAGAGCATGGGAAGTGCGGTATGTTCATTCAGAAAACATTCGTAGCTGCCTTTCCGGACCGCTTCGTAATAGATTTCCACGGCATAGTCTGTCGTACCTCCCCCGGCTTCTGTCTTATAGCTGATCAGTCCCGGATAACGGATGCTGCGGATATCCACCCCATATCGGCTGAAGTAGTAATCACACCATCTTTCACCCGCCAGTTTGCTCACCCCGTATACCGTTACCGGCTCCATAACCGTTAACTGGGGGGTATTGGTCCGGGGGGTCGTGGGACCAAACACAGCAACAGAACTGGGCCAGAAGACTTTTTTAACCTCCTCCACCATTTTTGCAACCTCCAGGATATTCATCAGGCTATCCATGTTGATCTTCCAGGCCTGGGTAGGGAGTTTCTCCGCATTACCGGATAACACTGCGGCCAGATGATAGATCTGTGTGATCCGGTGCCTTATAATGAAGTGGATCAACTGTTTATCATCCATGACATCCAGGACCTGGAAAGGCCCACCCTCAGCCACATCCCTCGGGGCTTGTTTGATATCTGTGGCATAAACATTTTCGTGGCCGTAGTTTTTTCTCAATTCGATCACCAGCTCCGAACCGATCTGTCCGGCTGCTCCGATCACCAGTATTTTGTCCATAAATTGCCCGGTTCTTGTATGAATACGAAATTAGCGGTTTCTGCTCCCCAAAAAAAATGATAAAAAACATCATCCGTTTTTTATATTTGTCCAGAATGTAAAGCGAAAGGTACAAGAGATCCTATGAATCAGAATATACGGGTACGGTTTGCACCCAGTCCAACGGGTCCGCTGCATATAGGAGGATTACGTACTGCTCTGTTCAACTACCTGTTTGCCAGGAAGAATGGGGGGATTTTTATTCTCCGTATTGAGGATACCGACCGGTCCAGGTATGTGAAAGGAGCCGAAGATTACATTAATGAATCGCTGGAGTGGTGTGGACTGACTCCCGACGAAGGCCCCCGGCAGGGGGGAGGATTCGGGCCCTACCGGCAATCGGAACGGAAGAATCTCTACAGGAGTTATGCCATGCGTCTTCTGGAAAACGGTCATGCCTATTATGCCTTCGATACTCCGGAAGAGCTGGATCATCAGCGGAACCTGTTTGAATCCCGAGGGGAGACCTTTGTATACGATGCCCGGGTTCGCAAATCACTCAGGAATTCCCTGACGCTGGAAGCGTATGAAGTGGAAGACAGGATTGCTTCGGGGGATCCCTATGTGATCCGGTTCAGGTTTGAACCGGATACAGAGATTGTCATGCAGGATATGATCCGGGGAGAGGTGGTGATCAATACGGCTACTCTGGATGATAAAATCCTGTTCAAATCGGATGGGATGCCCACCTATCACCTGGCCAATGTGGTAGATGATAATCTGATGGCAATCTCCCATGTTATTCGCGGTGAAGAATGGCTGCCATCGCTTCCCCTGCATGTATCGCTTTACAGGGCATTTGGATGGGAACACCTGATGCCGGAATTTGCACATCTGCCCCTGATCCTGAAACCTACCGGTAAGGGTAAACTGAGTAAGCGGGATGGAGAAAAGGGAGGCTTTCCGGTGTATCCGCTCACGTGGCAGGATCCGGAGACGAATCAGCGATCCCCTGGGTACCGGGAGGAAGGTTATCTGCCAGGAGCCTGCATTAATATGCTTGCCCTGCTCGGATGGAATCCGGGGACCGACCAGGAGCTCTTTACCTTGGAGGAGCTTATCCGGCAATTTCAGCTGGATAAGGTAGGGAAGTCAGGTTCCAGGTTCGATCCTGAGAAAACAAAGTGGTTCAACCACCAGCATATCCAGCAATTAACGGATAAAGAACTGATCCCTGCTTTTCAGGAGATCCTGTCGGAAAAAGGAATTAAGACCGGAGTCAACAGGCTGGAGGTACTTATTCCGATCATAAAACCCCGGATCGATTTCATCAAAGACTTCTGGGAGGAAGCCTGGTTCTTCTTCAGGTCTCCGGAGTTCTACGATCCCGGCGTGGTAAAGAAACGCTGGAAAGAGAATACTCCCAAACAGATGGAACAACTGGCGGCGATGTTGAATGGGTGTGAACCGTTTACAGCGGAAACCATTGAAATCCAGGTAAAGGAGTTTATCACGAGACAGGAATGGGGAATGGGTACCATCATGAACGCGTGGAGACTCTTGCTGGTAGGTGCCGCAAAAGGTCCAGGGCTGTTTGATCTGGCCGCTTTTCTTGGCAAGGATGAAGTGCTGGCCCGGATGAAAAATGGAATCCTTAACTTGCAAGAACCAAAGAACCTTACATAAACAGGAAGATGACGAGGAAATACATCAACATTCACGGACACAGACAGGCCAGCAATATCGACGAATGGGTCATGATGAACCTGATGGCCAAAGATTTCCCTCCCGAGGATATTGAAAACGGTTATTATAGCCTGGGTTTCCACCCCTATAACGTGGGTAAGGTAAACGAGCAGGAAACCCTGGAAAAAGTGCGCGATGCAGTGAAACATCCGCGCATACTGGCCATTGGAGAAATTGGGCTGGATAAGACCATTGAAGCACCCATGGAGGATCAGTTACGGATCTTTGAAAAACAGGTGAAGATTGCCGAGTCGGCCAGCCTTCCCGTCGTGCTTCATGTGGTCAGATCGTTCAATGAAATCCTGGATTTTATGAAAGCTCATCAACCCATGGTTCCCATGATTATTCACGGATATAACGGGAATGTAACCGTAGCGGAGGAACTGGTGAAGGCAGGCTTCCTGATTTCCTTCGGACAGGCCATTACAAAGGAGCATTCTAAGATCGTTGAGGCACTTCAGAAGGTACCTATCGAGATGATGTTCCTGGAGACGGATGAGGGAGACATGGATATCAGGGAGATTTACCAGTTCGCTGCCGAGGTAAAAGGGGTCTCCGTGGAACATCTCCGGGTTCAGATCTTTGAAAATGCCCGGATCAATCTCACCAGGTTCAGTAAATTCCTTTGATCCCGGAGCTGATGAGCCACACCGGTCCGCATCCAGGCTGGCAGGAACGAACCATTCAGCTTCTGGGCATTTCGAAATACTCCAGGCTTCAGCAGGCGCATTTGATGATCGCAGGCATGGGAGGAGTCGGTTCCATGGCGGCCGAAATGCTCTGTCGAAACGGGATTGGTAAACTGACCATCATTGATGGAGATACCGTGCAGCCGGGAAATCTGAACCGTCAGCTACCGGCTACCCACCGCACCCTGAAC
>CAYRLP010000141.1:2033-6996 GCA_964424935.1 uncultured Bacteroides sp. | reverse complement strand
ACACCGTACAATTCACCTCTGCCTATGCATCCTGGCTGATCCGGGAATCGGGGAAAGACCGGCCGGTCGTGGCGCTGGGCAGGGATGCCCGGATCTCCGGACCCATGGTCGAGAAACTGGTGACCGCAACGCTCAGTGCCATGGGAGTGGATGTCCTGCTGATGGGACTGGCCACCACCCCGACGGTGGAGATGGCAGTTACAGAAATGGGAGCTGACGGCGGGATCATTTTAACAGCCAGTCATAATCCGGCCCAGTGGAACGCCTTGAAGCTTTTGAACGGAAAAGGAGAGTTCCTTTCAGCGGAAGACGGGGAAGCGATCCTGCGGATGGTCCGGACCAACGATTTCAGCTATGCGGATGTAAAAATGTTGGGATCCATTAAACCTCTGGAAGGAATGGATGTCAAACACATCGACCGGGTCCTGAAACTGGATCTGGTCAGAACGGAAGAAATAAAAAAAAAGAAGTATCGTGTGGCTATAGATTGTGTGAATTCTGTGGGAGGTATCATCATACCGCAGTTGCTGAAAGCGCTGGGGGTGGAAGAGGTGATCGAGCTTTACTGCGATCCCACGGGTGATTTCCCCCACAATCCGGAGCCACTGCCTGAACACCTGACAGAAATCTCTGAGCTGATGGTACGGGAAAAAGCGGATGTGGGATTTGTAGTGGATCCGGATGTGGACCGGCTGGCCATTGTATGTGAGGATGGTACCATATTCGGGGAGGAATATACCCTGGTGGCCATCTCCGATTATGTGCTGTCCAGGACACCGGGGCCGACCGCTTCCAACCTCTCTTCCACCAGGGCACTGAAGGATGTGACCGAAACACATGGCCAGTCCTATCATCCTGCAGCGGTGGGGGAGGTCAATGTGGTCCGGACCATGAAGGATCATGCCTGTGTCATCGGGGGGGAAGGCAACGGCGGGGTAATCTATCCGGAACTGCATTACGGAAGGGATGCCCTGGTAGGGATCGCCCTTTTTCTGACCCACCTGGCCGCAAGCGGGAAAACCTGCAGTGCCCTTCGGAAAGGGTACCCCGATTACTTTATGTCAAAAAACAAAATCACGCTTCCCCAAGGAGTGGATCCTGACCAGTTGCTGGCTGCCTTTGAAAAGGCACATGCAAACGACTTGGTAAATACAGTCGACGGGGTCAAGGTGGACATGCCCGAAGGATGGGTTCATCTCAGAAAGTCCAATACGGAACCGATTATCAGGTTGTATTCCGAGGCCGGCAGCCGGGAGGATGCGGAACGGATCGCCGGGGAGGCAAAGCAAACTATAGAGGATATAATTAATAAAAAATAGATTTATTCAGAGGAACCATGAAAAGAAGAACCTTATTAGCAATCGTCATTCCTGTTGCCGTAATCCTGGCGCTGGTCCTGTACTCCGTGCTTTCGGGCAAGGAGAAGGAAACGGTGCTGGAAGCCGAAGTGGAACAGGGCAAGTTTGAGATTGCCGTGATGGTAACCGGTGAGCTTCAGGCCATACGGGAGACAGAGATCCAGGCCCCTGCACAGTTGAGAAGCAGGAACCTGCGTATCCGCAGCGTATTGATCCAGAGTCTGATCCCGGAAGGGACAGAGGTCGATTCGGGGCAATGGGTGGCCACCCTGGACCGCTCCGAGGCAGATAACTCCCTGAAGGATATGCTTGATCGCCTGGAGACACAGGAATCGGAATACACGCGGACCAAGCTGGATACAACCATGCAGCTGCGGGAGCTGCGCGACCAGCTGGTTAACCTGAGATTCGCCATGGAAGAGGCCGAGATTACCGTGGAGCAGTCCCAGTACGAACCTCCCGCCACCATTCGCCAGGCCCAGATCGAACTGGAAAAAGCCACCCGGGCATACGAACAGGCCGAATCCAATTACGACCTGCAGGTACAGCAGGCTAGGGCCAATATGCGCGAGGCCGAATTGAATATGGCACGTGAACGCAGGAGCGTGGAGGAGATGCAGGACGTTCTTCAGAAGTTTGATATCTATGCACCTGCTTCAGGCATGGTCATCTATAAGACAGATTTTCGCGGCGAAAAACGGACGGAAGGATCAGAGGTCAATACCTTCGACCTGGCCGTGGCCACGCTTCCGGACCTCTCCACCATGGTTTCCATGACCTATGTTAACGAGATCGATATCAGTAAGATAAAAGTCGGACAACAGGTCCGTGTGGGGGTGGACGCCTTTCCCGAAAAGAAATTCACGGGTGAGGTGATGGAAGTGGCCAACATTGGCCAGCAGCTTCAGAATACCGATGCCAAGGTCTTTGAGGTCCGTATAGAACTGAACGAGAAAGATACCATTCTCCGGCCTTCCATGACCACCAGTAACCAGGTGGTCACCCAGGTGCTTGACAGCGTGCTGTTCATCCCGCTGGAGGCCGTGCATGCCAACGACAGCCTTACCTATGTCTTTACCCGGGGTGGGAAGAAACAGGTGGTAGTGCTGGGCGAGTCCAACGAGAACTTCATTGTGGTGGATATGGGCCTGAAAAAAGGCGATAAGCTATACCTTTCCATGCCGGATAACCCGGAGAACTTCACCTATGCCGGACTGGAGCTGAGGGAGGAAATAGATCGCCGAAAAGCGGAAGAGGAGCAGAAGAGACAGGAGATGCAGGAACGTATGAGCCAGCCCCGCAGGCAGCGTAATTTCCAGGGACAACCCGGACAGTTCCCCGAGGGCATGCGCCAGGGCGCCGGACAGGGTGGTACGGAAGGATCAACCCAGCAGGGCCAGCAGGGAGCATCCCAGGGAAACACCCAGGGACGGCCCCAGGGGTCCTCTCAGGGAAACACCCAGGGAGCGCCACAGGGAGACCAGGGACAGAGACCGGGCGGCAACAATCCTAATCCAAGCAGCGAATAACTATGGGACGCTATTTTCATGATATCATCATTGCCATTGAGTCCATCATGGCAAACCAGCTGCGGAGTATCCTGACGGCGCTGGGGATCATCTTCGGAGTGGCGGCAGTGATCACCATGCTGGCCATCGGAAAGGGGGCTCAGAAAGAGATACTGGACCAGATCAAGATGGTAGGGGTGAACAATATCATCGTGACGCCCATCATTGCAGCATCCAGCGGGGAAGACGAGGAGGAATCGAGTACGGATTCACAGAAGAAAAAGTTTTCCCCCGGGCTGACTCTGAATGATGTGGAGGCCATCAGGGAAGTTATCCCTACCGTGCATACGGTTTCCGCGGAAATCGCAGTAAGCAGTAATGTGGTCAAGGAAGGGAAGTCATCGACTGCTAAATTGCTGGGAGTATCCAATAACTACTTTGATATTTTCAACCTTCCCCTGGCTCAGGGTGTGTTTTTTAATGATTTCCAGGAGGAAAACGGGATCACGGTCTGTGTGATCGGCGATAATATCCGGAACAAATTCTTTTCGAGGGAGGATCCCATCGGCAAATACATCAAGTTTGATAATGTGTGGCTGAAAGTAATTGGAGTGCTGGAAAAAACCGAAGTGACCCTGACCCGGTTCGAGAATATCGGAGTGAATGTGATGAACGACAACATCTATATACCGGTTCAGACCATGCTGCTCAGGTATCAGAACCGCGCCCTGGTGGGTACCAGGATCAAAGCAAGCGAGAATGCGGTGATGAGAAGGGGGCCCATGCGGTTTAACTTCACCACTGCCACGGCAAGCGCCGAATCGGGTAATTACAACCAGCTGGACCGGATCATCGTACAGGTGAACGAATCCAATGAACTTGCGCCCTCCACGGATCTTCTTGCCAGATTATTGCTCAGACGTCACGAGGATGTCAAGGATTTTGAAGTTACGGTTCCCGAACTGCTCCTGAAACAGGAACAGCGCACTAAGGATATCTTCAACATCGTGCTCGGGGCCATTGCCAGCATTTCCTTGCTGGTCGGGGGGATCGGGATCATGAATATCATGTTTGCCTCGGTGATGGAGCGGATCAAGGAGATTGGTACCAGGCTGGCCATCGGCGCCCAGAAACGCGATATCGTAGTCCAGTTCCTGGCTGAGGCCGTACTGATCAGTGTCAGCGGTGGATTGCTGGGGGTCATCATCGGCATTTTCGCTTCCTGGATGATCACCAACTTTGCAGATATTGCCACCATTGTCACCCCCGTCAGTGTGATTATCTCTTTTGCAGTCTCTGCCACGGTGGGTGTGGTATTCGGATACTCTCCGGCCAAAAGGGCTTCGGAACGGGATCCCATTGAATCATTAAGGTATGAATAATATGTTTCGTAAAGTATTTCTATGGATGGGCCTGGCCTTAGCAGTCCAGGTCTCCGCGCAGGAGCAGGCTGAGGTTGAAGTGAAAAGGCTCACCCTTTCCGAGGTGATTGATGTTGCACATGAACAGTCCCTGATGGCGCTTATGTCCAGGCACCAGTTTCGCAGCAGTTACTGGGAATTCAGATCCTTTAAAGCCAGCACCAGGCCCGGCCTGACGCTGGAAGGGACCCTGCCGAGCCTGACCATGGCCACCGAAAGCGTGATCCAGCCCGATGGGACCGAAGAGTTTGTGGACCGGTCCATCATGAGGACCTCTCTGAACATGCAATTGAGCAAAAATCTATGGTTCTCGGGAGGACGGGTATTCATTTCCTCCGAACTGCAGCGAAATGATAACTTCGGGGAGGACCCCCCGACCAACTACCTCTCCAATCCGATAACCATCGGATTTATGCAGCCCATCAACGGGTACAACGAGTTTAGGTGGGAGAGGCAGATTGAACCCCTCAAGTACGAGGCTGCCAAGCTGACTTACATCAATACCATGGAGCGGGTGAGCCAGCGGGCAGTAGGTTATTTCTTCGACCTGGCGCTGGCCCAGATCAACGTGGAGATCGCCCTGAAGAACCTGGCCAACAGCGATACACTATACCAGATTGCCACCGGGCGCTACGAGCTGGGGACCATTGCAGAGAATGAGCTGCTGCAGATGGAG
>CAYRLP010000141.1:0-2023 GCA_964424935.1 uncultured Bacteroides sp. | reverse complement strand
GAGCTGAGCCGCCTGAACTCAGAAGCTTCCATGAACGAGGCCACCATTGACCTGGAGCTTCGCAAATCCAGGCTCCGCTCCTTTCTGGGATTCAACGAGCGGGTGAGCCTGGAACTGATCCTTCCCAATGAGGTACCCGAGATCGAAGTAGATTATAACAGGACGCTGGAGGAAGCACGGGCCAACAATCCCGAGATCCTGACCATGGAGCAGCAGCTTCTGGAGGCCGAACAGGCTGTAGCGGAAGCACGTTCCCAGAAGGGGATCCGGGGTGACCTGTTCGCCCAGTTCGGTCTGAGCGGTCTGGATGAGCAACTTGGCAATGCTTACTATAACCTGGATCGTCAGCAACGGGTGGAAGTGGGGATCACGGTGCCCTTGCTTGACTGGGGACAGGGCAGGGGAAGGTACCGTATGGCCCAGTCCGCCGAGGAGGTGGTCAAAATGGATGTGAGCCAGTCCATGATCGATTTCGATGAGAATATCTTCCTTCAGGTCATGCAGTTCAATCTCCAGGACGACCAGGTGGCCATCGCGGCCAAGGCTGATACCATTGCCGATCTTCGGTACGAAGTGACCAAACAGCGCTTCCTGATCGGCAAGATCGATGTGCTGGATCTGAATGTGGCCCTGGAGGAAAAGGATGTGGCCCGGAGAAGCTATGTGGAATCACTGCGGAATTACTGGGACTATTACTACAGCCTCAGGGGATTGACCCTTTACGACTGGCAACGGGACATAAAACTGTCGGAGGATTTCGACGAACTGCTTGAGCAGTAATTATCGCCTGTACACCTTGCTTTGCCGGTAAATGTGATCCAGGATCGCCACATCTGCATCGGATAGCTGTATTCCCCTTCGTTCCATCACCCGGATGGCTGTCTCCAGCATCTTGTCCATCCTGTACTCCGTGAAACCGTCCGCACCCCCCCAGCTGAACGAGGGAATGAAGGCAGGGGGGAATCCGGAACCGAAGATATTGGCGGCCACACCCACTACCGTACCCGTATTGAACATGGTATTGATCCCGCATTTGGTGTGATCGCCCATGATCAGTCCGCAGAACTGACCATCGGTTGGGATGTAGGATGCAGAAGGATAGTTCCAGATCTTTACTTCCGAATAGTTGTTCTTAAGATTGGAATTGTTGGTGTCTGCCCCCAGATTGCACCATTCCCCGATGACGGAGTTCCCCAGGAACCCGTCATGGGCCTTGTTGGAGTTGGCCTGCAGCACCGAATTGTTGATCTCTCCCCCCACTTTACTGTAGGGTCCCACGGTGGTGGGGCCATAGATTCTCGCTCCCATTTTTACCGTGGCTCCTTCACAGAGTGCGAAGGGTCCGCGGATCACGCTTTCCTCCATGATTTCACTCTGGGGTCCCAGGTAGACCGGACCAAGGGAAGCATTCAGGGTGAAATAGCCTCCATTGAAACCGGGTTCCACGAATACCTGCCCGGGCCGGTCAACCCGCACGTTATCCGGCAGCTTTTCACTGGTCCTTCCCTGGGTCAACCGCTGAAAATCAGCCCTGATTTCCTGTCCGTTCAGGCGAAAGATCTTCCAGGGGAAGTCAACCTGGGACAGCTCCTCAGGGTATTCCGTCCCTTTACTGATCCAGTCTTCAGGTTTAAAAGAGGCACAGTCCGTTTCCGTCCGCACCGCAATGACCACCTTCCCCTGGATCAGGGACTGATCCTTCTGCAGCTTTCCAATGGCCTGCACCAGATTTGCTTCGGGCAGGATCGTGCCATTGACGTAGAGCAGGTCAACCCCTGTTTTGCAGGGGAATTTCTGACACAGGTAATCCCTGGTCAGCGGGCTGGATTGAATTCCCAGGTCCCGTTCCCATTTCTCCGCAATGGTCAGGATCCCTATTCGGAGCGCGGAGGCAGGTCGTGTGAAGGTCAGAGGAAGAAGGTTATCCCAGGATTGATCATCGAAAAGGATCAGCGACATTTTTTTATTTAAACTTACATAAAATCGTCTGATTCTACATAGGCAAATAAAAATCAAGGCCACT
>CAYRLP010000140.1:0-6998 GCA_964424935.1 uncultured Bacteroides sp. | reverse complement strand
AACTATTCCAAGGCACGCTTCAACCTGGGTCTCGCATATACCAGGAACGATGAGCCCCTGAAGGCCATGGAAGCCTATGAAAAACTGATTGAGGCAGATCCGGAAAATGTACGTGCAAGGATAAACCTGGCCCTGCTATATGCCGGGAACGACGAGGTGGACCTGGCCGTTTCAACACTGGAAGATGCCATGTATATCGAAATGGATAATCCTGATATCCGTTTTAACCTGGCACTGCAACTGAACAACCTGGGCAGGCCGCAGGAGGCCATCCATCACCTCTTGCAGACTATCCAGCTGGACGCGGGATATCGAAAGGCTTACACAGAGCTCATGATTATATATAATGAACTGGGGGATGAGGTGAACTTCGAGAATATCCGGTTTATGCAGCAGAAACAGTTCCCGGGCCAGGCAGACCATTATGAAACAGGGAAAAGACTTATTGAGGTGGGCAGGCCCGAAATGGCCCTCGAAGCCTTCGACCTGGCCCGCGAAACGGGGGATGATCGCACCTGGATATACTACTGGACTGGAAAAGCCTATCTGGATCTTCTGCGCCTGGATGAGGCCATGAGGTGGTTCACCCTGACCCTGGAGCGGGATCCGAACCATAAATTCTCCCTTTACAGGATGGGCCAGGCCCTGGAGATGCAGGGGGATTCAGCCAGGGCGGCAACCTACTACTCCACCCTCCTTGAAATGGACCCCGAATTTAAGATCGTACATAAATCATCCCTATCCGGAGGAGCGGGATAAAAACAATGTGAAATCAGAATTAAACGCGCATAGAAAATGAGAAAATCAAACAACCGGTTTGGAAGCTTGATCCTGTTGATCTGGCTTTTCGGGATCCTGCCGATGCAGGGCCAGTCGGAACTGCAAACAAGTTTTGACCTTGCCTGGGGTGGCGAATACAACATTTTTAAAAGTCCTGAACCGCTCCGAAGCAGTTTGAACGGCGAGTACTGGGGAGAGGATAGTCTGATCATTTCCGACCTGATGGTCGATGTGGGCTATGACGTGGGATTTACCAGCTTCAAGGAGGGCAAGTACAATCTGGATCTGGGAAGTGACCTGTGGTACAGGCATTACCTCAATCATAAGGAGCTGAGCCAGACTGGACTCAATGTGATCGCAGATTATACCCGGTTTCTGAGCCGGAAGATTCATCTGGGCGGACGGTATAAATTCAGGTGGTCTGACCGGGTGGGGACCTCGGTGACGGGTGATCTGCTGATGCGGTCCTTTAAATACCTGGGCAACCAGGGGAGGATCTATCTGGATTACCTGCCCACCGACAAGATTGGTATGCGGTTTCTTACGGACTACCAGTATAAGATCTATTATGATGAGAATACACTGGATCCGCTGGACCACGGGAACCTGGAATTTAACTACTCTATTAATTTTGAGCCGGTCAGGGAGCATGAAGTCAAACTGGAATTCTCGATCCTTGACAGGCGTTACAGTTATTACCATGCTTTGGATTCCGCCGGCCATTACGACCAAAACAATCCTTTGCGGCAATTCCGGTATTATGAGCTTGTGTTCGACTACAACTGGAGACCCGTAAGAGGTTTCCGGATCAATCCGGAGTTAAGCGTAAAGCGAAGGGTGGACAGGTTTCAGGATTATTACAGCTATTTAAGCTACGGGGGAGGTTTACGGATCCGCTACATGTGGAGCAGATACTATATCTCCTTATATGGCGATTACAAATTGATGGCCTATGATGTCCGGCAGGCATTCACTTCCGCTTCGGCTGATCCCCTGCTCGTTTACGGATATTTCGACTACTCCCTTATATTCAAATATGAACTGACGGACCGATGGGAACTCTCACTTAATGCCAGATCCGATAACAGATCATCCAACAGTGACCTGGATTACTTCAAAACAAGAAGGGGTTACCATAACTACGAGGCCCTGCTGGGAATCACTTACTCGCTGCCTGTTCTGAATTAGGGTGTGGTCTGCCTGAGCCAGCCAAGATAACTCTGCACATCCAGATCGGTGCCGCGCGGCTCGCCCAGCACCTTGCCCTGGTCATCCATGATTACATACAGAGGGATGGTGTTGGTGCGGAAATTTGCAATTTCATAGTCGATGTTCTGCTGACCGATGGTCTTTTTCACCTTGCCGTCCACCTCCGAGGTATACCACTCCGATTCGGGCAATTTGGTCCGGTCGTCGGTATAAAGGGCCACGATCACGAAATCCTCCCGGAGAGTACGCAGCACTTCCGGATCGGACCAGACCGCTGCCTCCATCCGCTTGCAGTTGGAGCAGAAATGCCCCTTGAAATCGATCAGCACCTTTTTCCCGGAGGCCCTGGCGCAGGCAAGGCCCTCATCCAGACTGTAAAATCCGTTCAGTCCGAAGGGCATATGGAACAGATCGGCGTATTTGACAGGGGTGCACTCCTCATTCTCCTCGGCGGCAGCTAAAGGGGTTCCGCTGTAGGCCGCCTGCCTGGTAAGGTCCAGTCCGTTGGGTGACTTGGAGGGCAGCAGGGGGGAAATGGTTTTGAGTTCATACCCGAACAGTCCCAGGAAGAGGTAGATTGCAAAGGTGAAGGAGGCCACGCTCAGAAGCAGGCGCGGCACCGACACGTGCGGCAGATCGCTGTCGTGTGCAAACTTGATCTTGCCCAGCAGATAAATGCCCAGCATTATGGCCAGAACGATCCATATGGCCAGGTACAGCTCACGGGTCAGGATCTTGTTGGTGGGGTCCAGGGCCAGCAGGAATTTCATACTGAAGGCCAGTACGATGAAACCCAGCACCACCTTGACCGAATTGAGCCAGCCCCCCGATTTGGGCAGTCCTTTCAGCCAGGAGGGGAAGATGGCAAACAGGGTGAAGGGGATGGCGAAGGCCAGGCCGAACCCGAACATTCCAAGGATCGGTTTCAGGGCCAGTCCGCCGGCGGCCTCCACCAGCAGGGCTCCCACGATGGGACCCGTGCAGGAGAAAGAGACCAGAACGGTGGTCACGGCCAGGAAAAAGACCCCTCCGAGTCCGCCCTTGTCCACCTGCCGGTCGGCCTTGTTGGACCAGCTGGAGGGAAGGACCAGCTCGAACATGCCGAAAAAAGAGAAGGCAAAGACGATGAAAAGGGCAAAGAAGATCAGGTTGGGGATCCAGTGCGTGCTCAGGGCATTGGCGGCATTGGGTCCCACGTTGGAGATGCTCACGATCACCCCCAGCAGGGTATAGATGGCCATGATGGAGATCCCGAATATGAGTCCCCGGAAAATGCCCCTGGCCTTGCTTTCGCTTCCCTGCATGAAGAAGCTGACCGTCATGGGGATCATGGGAAAGACACAGGGGGTCAGCAGGGCCAGCAGGCCCAGTCCGAATGCCAGCCAGAAGAAGGCCCAGAGGGACCTCTCATCTTCCAGGGCAGGTACACCGGCCACCCCGGCATCCATGGAGCGTTCAGGCGCTGCTGTGACAGTACCTTCCACTTCGCTCTCGGTGCCCTGCTCAGCTGCAACGGCTGTTTCACCTTCCAGTTGCACCTCAAAGTTGAAGGGAACGCTTACGGGGGGCAAACAGACATTGTCGTCGCATACCTGGTACTCTATTTCACCGGTGACGGTCTGGGTTCCCCCTTCACTGAACCGAACCTTCTGCATGAATTCGGCCTTCCCCGATATGGTCCCCACGTCCATCTGGAACCCCTCGTCGAACTTCACCACGGGCTTAGTGACCTCCACGATGTCGTCCACCAGGCTGTAGGCATCGGATTCGTCATACCAGGGAGTGGTGGCAATGGGGCCTCCGGCCGGTAGATAGGCCGAATAAAGGTGCCAGGGATGATCTATGTCGGCTGAAAACACCAGCTCGGCTTCCAGTCCGTTCACCTGACCAATCGTAAATTTCCAGCTTACCGGATTTTCCACCTGGGCAAACAGGGCCGCAGCCAGAAAGAGGGCTATTCCCGTCCCCATCATCCGCTTATATATATATGCTCTCCTCATGTTCTGTCTACTAAAAACAACGCACCCGGCGCTTTGTTTGAAATCAATGAGTCTTCCGGCGAAGTTCCTCACCCTGCTCATTGTAGATCCTGAATTCCAGGAAATGCATGGATTCCACGGCTTTGATCTGGATCTTGCAACCCAGCTCCCTGCGCCATTTGCGCTCCTCCGACCGGAATCCACGGGTCAGATAGGCTGCCACGAAAGGATGCAGCGCCACTTCCAGCTGCGAGGGCCGGTGCTCCTCGATCAGCAGGGACAATTCATTTTTCACCAGTTCCGGGAAGAGAATTGGCGGCTGGGCCTTTCCGCTTCCCCCGCAGGTGGGACAGTTTTCGGCGGTTTCGATGTGCATTTCCGGCCGTACCCGCTGACGGGTAATCTGCATGAGCCCGAATTTGCTCAGGGGGAGGATGTTGTGCTTGGTTTTATCCACCGCCATTGCCTCCTTCACCCGGTCATATACCTTCTGCTTGTTCTCCTGCCGGTGCATGTCGATGAAATCGACCACAATAATGCCTCCCATGTCCCGCAGCCGGAGCTGGCGGGCAATTTCATCCGCTGCCGAGAGATTCACCTCCACCGCATTGGTCTCCTGGTCGCTGGCCGAACGGGAACGGTTTCCGCTGTTCACATCGATCACATGCAGGGCTTCGGTATGTTCGATGATCAGGTAGGCACCCTGCTTGAAGGAAACCGTTTTTCCAAAGGCTGCCTTGATCTGCTTGACGATCCCCATTTTATCGAAGATCGGTTCCTTGCCCGTATAAAGCTTGACGATCTTTTCTTTTTCCGGAGCCACCCCCCGGATGTAGTCTTTCATTTCGACATACACCTTCTCGTCGCTGATATGGATGCCGTCGAAGTTTCCGTTCAGGTGGTCGCGTACCACTGCCGATTCCCGGCTCAGTTCGCTGATGACCATTTTGGGCAGGCCCTTGGCGGTGAGATGGTCGAAGGACTTTTCCCACTTTTTTACCAGGGCACGCAGTTCATTATCCAGTTCGGCCACTTTTTTGCCCTCGGCCACGGTGCGAACGATAATTCCGAAGTTCTGGGGCCGGATGGCCGTTAACAGGTTCCTTAAACGGTCCTTCTCCTCCTGGGAGGAGATCTTGGAAGAGATTGAAATCTTATCGGAAAAAGGCATCAATACGATGTTCCTTCCCGCAATGGAAATTTCGGAAGTCAGCCTCGGCCCCTTGGTCGAAATGGGCTCTTTGGCGATTTGCACAAGGATGTATTGCCCCTGCTTGAGAACCTCGTTGATCTTCCCGTGCTTATTAATATCAGGAAGACGCTTGAACTTACCTATGGGAATGGGCTTTCCCTTTTTGGAAAGGACCTGTCCCAGGTATTTGTTCAGTGAACTGAATTGCGGGCCCAGATCCAGGTAATGCAGAAATGCATCCTTCTCGTAGCCCACGTCAATAAAGGCAGCATTCAGACCGGGCATGATCTTTTTCACCCTGGCCAGGTAGATGTCCCCTACCGAAAAACGCTGCTTAAGCGATGATTCATTTAATTCAACGAGCTTACCATCTTCAAGTAGTGCAATCGAAACCCTCTCATTGGTGGAGTTGATTACAAGTTCACTGCTCACAGTATCTGCATTTATGAAGATTAAGCTGATTGTCAAACAGAAATAAACCTAAAGCCCTCTTGAGGATGCTTTAGGTTTAATTCGTTAAAGAGGTCGCCTAATTATTTCCTCTTCTTATGTCTGTTCTTCCGCAAGCGCTTCTTGCGCTTGTGGGTAGCCATCTTATGTCTTTTTCTTTTCTTTCCGCTCGGCATAACTGCTCCTCGTTACTTCACGTTGGTCTTCACTTTGCTAACAAAAGTTTTGGCGGGCTTAAAAGCAGGAATGGAATGCTCAGGAATGATGATGGTGGTATTTTTGGAAATGTTACGGGCGGTCTTCTTGGCCCTCTTCTTAACAATGAAACTACCGAATCCCCTCAAATACACATTCTTGTTATTGCTAAGTGAGTCCTTAACAGTCTCCATGAAAGCTTCTACTGTTTTCTGTACAGTTACCTTCTCTATTCCCGTGTTCTTAGAAATCTCGTTTACGATATCCGCTTTTGTCATTTTAAAAAACCTTTAATTATCAATGATTTACAATAGTTCCTTACTAGGGGTTTGCAAATATAAATACTTTTGAGAGAATATTGAAATTGATTTCGATTAATTTTTAATTTAGTGCGCTAAATATAAGAGCATTATAATATCTGAGCGGCGAAGATAATGAATTTTGGCCGAATTATTCACGGGTGGTATGAAAAAAACTGCAGGGATCTCCCCATGCGGCACACCCGGGACCCCTACCGGACCTGGATCGCAGAGGTAGTTCTGCAACAAACACGTATGGAACAGGGACTTCCGTACCTGTCCGCCTTTCTCGGCTCTTTTCCGGATGTGCAGACCCTGGCCGCAGCCAGTGAAGATGAGGTGCTGCGGCACTGGCAGGGACTAGGATATTACAGCCGTGCGCGCAACCTTCATGCATCGGCCCGTTATGTGGCCGGCCAGCTGAAAGGGGTGATGCCGGGTGACTACAGGGGACTGCTGGAGCTGAAGGGGGTGGGAAAATATACTGCGGCGGCCATTGCCTCCTGGTGTTACGGAGAGCCCTGTGTGGCAGTGGACGGGAACGTTGCCAGGGTCATTGCCCGCCTGTTCGGAATCGAGGATCCTATTAATACAGGTGCCGGGGAAAAAAAAGTGTATGCCCTGGCAGAGGAGTTGCTGGACCGGGCGAATCCAGGCTGGCACAACCAGAGCATGATTGATTTCGGGGCCCTTCAGTGCGTCCCGGTATCCCCCCGCTGCGGGGAATGTCCGCTCGAACAGTTCTGTGAGGCCCGCCGGCTGGGACAGGTGGACCGGATCCCGGTGAAGGTACGGAACAGGAAACCGGTGGACCGCTGGTTCTACTACTACCTGTTCCGCTCCGGGGAGGAAACGATCCTGACCCGGCGGGAGGCCGGTGATATCTGGGCGGGA
>CAYRLP010000139.1:0-7000 GCA_964424935.1 uncultured Bacteroides sp. | reverse complement strand
ATCAGAATACTCATCAGCATCAGCATATCGGTGACCCGCTCGATGATGACCGTTCCGAAAAGGGCATCCACCGGGATTTTCTCCCTTTTTCCCAGTGTGACGCAGCGGGTAAGTTCTCCCAGCCGCGGCAGGGCATAGTTGGAAAGGTAACCCACCATCAGGGAGTGATAGGTATGGATAAATGTGGGCCTGTAACCGAGCGGCTGAATAAGCAGCATCCATCTCCGGGCCCTGCTCAGAAAAGAAAGCCCTGCGAAAAAGAGGGAAAGGGCAATCCACCAGAAATTAACCTTACTGAGAATGCTGGCCAGTTCTTTGAATGCCACCCCCCGGAAGGCAAAGTACAGCAGGAGGAGCCCCAGTGCCAGGAACCCCGCTATTTTCAGAATCTGAACAATGATTTTTTTCAAAAGGGGGATCGGTTTAGCTTACAAGGGGAATCAGTTTAGCTTATTGGTGGCCGTATCCGGAAAGATCAAAACCGGTTTGAAGGATTTTGCCTCTTCGAAATCCATGGAAGCATAGGAAATAATAATAATAATATCCCCAACGGCCACCCGTCTGGCAGCGGGACCGTTCATGATGATCTGCCCTGTTCCCCGCTGACCGGTTATTACATAGGTTTCCAGGCGTTCCCCGTTGTTGATATTGACGACCTGGACTTTTTCAAATTCAATGAGGTTCGCCGCGTCCATAAGATCTTCATCTATGGTAATGCTGCCCACATAGTTCAGATCGGCTTCAGTAACAGAGACCCGGTGTATTTTTGATTTGACAACTTCTATTTGCATGACCGTGAGTTCAGATTGCAAAGTTAATCAAAATTCAGATTATCTATGAGCCTTACTTCTCCTAAATGAACAGCCACACACCCTACTTTGTTCACCTTTTCGTCCCACTCCTCAATGGATGTAAGCCCTTTGTCCTCAACAATTTCAAAATACTCCAGCCTCATTGCAGGCTGTTCTTCAAAGCGGAGTCTGACCCACTCCTTCACCTGGGCGGGGGTCCGGGTTCCCATTTGTTCCCTGGCCAGCTCCAGGGTCTCGTAAATAAACGGGGCCAGTTTACGTTCCTCCTTGCTGAGCCTGATGTTCCTGGAACTCATGGCCAGGCCGTCTTTCTCCCTGATGATGGGGCACGAAACGATCGTAAGGTCCAGGTTCAGGATCTCAGCCAGGCGGCGGACAATCACCGTTTGCTGAAAATCCTTCTGCCCAAAATAGGCCCGCTGTGGACGGATCAGAAGGAAGAATTTGCTGACGATCTGAGCGACCCCGTTGAAATGGCCCTTCCTGTATTTGCCTTCCATGACCAGATCCAGTCCCCCCAGGTCAAAGGTCCGTGTATCCTCCTCGGGATACATCTCCTGGACCGAAGGAACAAAAACCAGGTCGGCCTGCAAGCTGCGCAGCAGCTCCAGATCCTGGTCCAGGGTACGGGGATAGTGATCCAGGTCCGACGGGTCGTTGAATTGCGTCGGATTCACAAAAATGGTCACGATGACCAGGTCATTCTCAAATGCCGCACGTTCCACCAGGGAAGCATGTCCTGCATGCAATGCACCCATGGTAGGAACCAGGCCAGTGGTAAGGCCCTCTTTTCTGATGGACAGGAGGTGCCCGGAAAGGTCATCCTTGGTTCTGTATACTATCATACAACAGGTAAGAGAACAAAGATAGATAAAATGGAATCAATAATTTTTAGTAAATTTGCATGATTTCTTAACCAGGCTTGCATGATTGAGAGTAAAAAGGTATTATTTGTATCTCAGGAGATTACGCCCTATTTGCCTGAAACGGAACTTTCTTTAATCAGCAGGAAACTGCCCCAAGCCATCCAGGAAACAGGTAAAGAGATCCGGACCTTCATGCCTAAATACGGGAATATCAATGAAAGACGGAACCAGCTGCATGAGGTGATCCGATTATCTGGAATGAACCTGATCATCGATGACACGGACCATCCGCTGATCATTAAGGTGGCCTCCATTCAGTCAGCCAGAATGCAGGTCTATTTCATTGATAACGAGGAATATTTTCATCGGAAGCAGACAGTCGTTGATTCGAAGGGGAACTATTTCAGCGACAATGATGAACGCATGATTTTCTTTGCCAGGGGTGTGTTGGAGACGGTCCGGAAATTGAGATGGTCGCCGGATCTGGTGCACTGTCACGGATGGTTCTCTTCTCTGGTTCCACTCTACATTAAAAAAGCATACCGTGAAGATCCTTTGTTTGCCAAATCAAAGGTGGTCTTCTCCTTTTACAATAATGGATTCAATGGCTCCCTGAATACTTCGTTCTCGAAGAAGATCCTTGTGGACGGCGTGCATGACAAACATTTGTCCATGTTGAACAATCCGGGATATGAAAACCTGATCAACCTGGCAGCCACCTATTCGGATGGTCTTATCCAGGGGAGCGAAAGCCTGCCTGCTAAAGTCGAAGAAGTGCTGAAGAAAACCGGGAAACCTTTTTTGGATTATGTGAGTGAGGAGAAATATGTGGAAGAGTTTTCCGTTTTCTATGACAGGATTATCAACGACTAAGAAGATAAGCAGATGAAGAAGAAGTTTTGGAGGGGTTTAGCAATCATGTTGGGAGGGATTGCGGTACTATCCTCCTGTGATGTCAGTGAACGGGGACTCGGTACGGACATACTGCCTCCGGGGGACAATGTGATTGTCTATTACGACACCATTTTTGAGATTGATGCCTATACGGTGACAGGCAAACCGGTGGTAAGCTCTGAGGTCAGCCACTCGTCCACGAGAGTTATGTTGCTGGGCGCCATGGAGGATTCGATCATGGGTCAGTCCCGGGCTTCCATCGTTACCCAGTTCAACACTTCATACGATTACCGTGCTGCTGATAACCTGGAGATCGATTCACTCTTTATGACCATCCACTTTTATGATGTTTTGGGGGACACTGACCAGGATATGACCCTGACCCTCTATGAATACAACGAGCGGCTCTATCTGGATACGGCCCATACTTACTATTCGGATTACGAGGTGGAGGGAAAATATGATCCGGTTCCCCTGGCACAGGTAACCATTACCCCGGAGGACGGAGGCAATTATGTGATGTTGATAGAGGATCAGGATTTTAAAGATAAGTTCCTGGCCATCCAGTCGGACACGACCCTGTATGGTAACGATTCCATCTTCAAGGATTATTTCAATGGCTTATATCTAACAGCAGAACCGGCTACATCTGAAGGAATTATAGCCCGGATACAGCCATCCAATGCCCTGACCAGGCTGATCATGAAGTATGCCAATGATTCCACGGAAGTGGATTCGACCGCTGAGCGTGATTTTGCCTACGCCCACTTTAACATCGACCAGTTCTCCACACAGAAGATTAATTTGTATGAACACGATTATACAGGGACCTACCTTTCGGAAATCCTGGACGACGAAGAGTCGGATTCTCCTTACTGTTACGTTCAGGGCATGGCCGGGGTGAATACCCGGTTCTCCTTTGCCAGCCTGCAGGAGTGGATGGATCAGAAGCCCATGATCATCAACAGTGCCACCCTGGTATTCGATGTGGTTCCCGAAGAGGAGAGCGGGATCCTGTATGA
Source organism: uncultured Bacteroides sp. (assembly GCA_964424935.1). Lineage (GTDB taxonomy): Bacteria > Bacteroidota > Bacteroidia > Bacteroidales. The sequence goes on along the minus strand of CAYRLP010000139.1, from coordinate 3,406 downwards.
GGATCTGCCGTCGCGGTTGATGTTCGGATCCATCCTGGAAGATGACAGTTATGAACCCATTTACGATTATCATGTTATATGGGCCAATGACCCGACACAGCAGGCCACCAGGTTCGGAGGTTATAAGAAAGCCGAATCAAAGGGCATGTTCAGCGACACTACCTATACCTACCGCTTCAACATGGGACTTCACTTCCAGTCCATGGTGGATGGGACTAAACTCGATAATGATTTTATCCTTCAGGTACATGACGGATTGATCAACCCAAGATACTGCACACTTTGGAGTAACCTTCCTGCCAACCAACGACGTATAAGGTTAGAAATCGTCTACCTGAAGCTTTAGTTCATTCATATGATTCATGTTTAAATCTGTTTAACCTTATGTGTGGAATTGTCGGATATATAGGAACCAGGGATGCGTACCCTGTGCTTATCAAGGGATTGAAAAGACTGGAATACCGGGGTTATGATTCAGCAGGTGTGGCATTGCTGAACGGGGACACAACCATTTATAAGAAGCGGGGGAAAGTAAGCGAACTCGAAGACCATATTCGTGGGAAGGAGACCAAATGCACCATCGGGATCGGTCACACCCGTTGGGCCACGCATGGTGAACCCAGTGATATAAATGCCCACCCGCACCATTCTGAGAAGGGTTTGTTTACCATCATTCATAACGGGATTATTGAGAACTATTCCGTACTGAAGAAAACTCTGATGGAACATGGAATGACCTTTTACAGTGAAACGGATACCGAGGTGCTTGCCAACCTGATCGAGTATATCTATACCACGGAAGATGTGAGCGTGGAAGTAGCTGTTAGCCTGGCCTTGCAGAAGGTGGAAGGGGCCTATGGACTGGTGGTGATCTCCAGTGAGGATCCCGACCTGATGATCGCGGCCCGAAGGAGCAGTCCGCTCGTGATCGGGCTGGGAAGCAACGAGTACTTTATTGCGTCCGATGCAACACCCATTGCGGAGTATACCGACCGGGTAATCTATCTGAATAATGATGATATTGCCGTGATCCGAAGGGACGAGCTGGTTCTTAAGAACCTGGTCAGTGAAACCACCTCCGTGAATATCAAAACCCTGGATCTGGGAATCCAGGAAATGGAGAAGCAGGGCTATGAACATTACATGTTAAAGGAGATCTTTGAGCAGCCCCGTTCCATCATGGATACCTTTCGCGGAAGGATACATACCGAAACCAATGAGATCCGGCTGGGAGGTCTTCTGGATGTGAAGGACCGGCTGGTAGAAGCCAAGCGGATTGTAGTCATTGCCTGCGGCACCTCCTGGCATGCCGGTCTGGTAGGAGAGTACCTGATCGAGGACCTGGCCCGGATTCCGGTGGAGGTGGAATATGCCTCGGAATTCAGGTATCGAAACCCTATGATCGGTCCCGAAGATGTAGTCCTGGCAATCAGCCAGAGCGGAGAGACGGCCGATACACTGGCAGCCATCCAGCTGGCCAGGGAAGCAGGTGCACTGGTGCTGGGGATCTGCAATGTGGCCGGTTCAAGCATCTCCCGCGAGACCCACGCCGGGGTTTACACCCATGCAGGGATAGAGATAGGGGTGGCCTCCACGAAGGCATTTACTGCGCAGGTGACCGTACTGACCATGATGGCCGTTATGATCGGAAAGGAAAAAGGTCTGCTTTCCGAACAGCGTTACGGCCAGCTGATCCAGGAACTTCATGATGTCCCGGGGAAGATTGAAAAAATCCTGGAGCAGAATGAAGAATTCAAACGTATCGCCGAGATCTACAAAGATGCCAGCAATGCCCTTTACCTGGGCCGCGGAGTCTCATTCCCGGTAGCCCTGGAAGGTGCGCTGAAACTGAAAGAGATCTCCTATATCCACGCAGAAGGTTACCCGGCTGCTGAAATGAAGCATGGCCCCATCGCGCTGATTGATGAGAAGATGCCGGTGGTTTTTATCGCCACACGGGATAGTTCGTACGAAAAAATCGTCAGCAATATCCAGGAGGTGAAGGCCCGCAACGGAGTGGTGATCGCCATTGTGACCGAAGGAGATACCATCATCAAGGAGATGGCCGATCATGTGATTGAGATTCCCCAGTCGGATGAATCCCTGGTGGCCCTGACAGCTGTGGTTCCGCTCCAGTTGATCGCTTACCACATTGCCCTGATGAGGGGCTGCAACGTGGACCAGCCGAGGAACCTGGCCAAATCAGTGACGGTGGAATAGCTGCCGGTAACGCTCCCTTTTACCTTTGTTCGTATTGGGTTTTATAGTAGTCCTGGTATGCACCTGAAGTAACATGTTCCATCCATCCACTGTTATTCAGGTACCAGTCCACCGTCAGGGCGAGTCCCTGTTCAAAGGTGACGGAGGGATTCCAGTTCAGTTCCTGTTTGATCCTGCTGTTGTCTATGGCGTACCTGAGATCATGACCGGCCCGGTCCTTGACAAAGGAAATAAGCTTTTCAGAGGTGCCGGGGGGCCGCTCCAGCTTTTCATCCATGATCCGGCATAGCAGACGGATCAGGTCGATATTCTTCCATTCATTCAGTCCCCCGATGTTATAGGTCCGTCCGCGTGCCCCTTTCAGGTAGATCAGTTCAATGGCCGAGGCATGATCCTCCACGTACAGCCAGTCCCGGATGTTCTCCCCTTTCCCGTACACGGGGATCGGTTTGTGATGAAGGATGTTGTGAATGGCCAGCGGGATCAGTTTTTCGGGGAACTGGTTTGGCCCGTAATTGTTGGAGCAGTTGGACAACACCACAGGCAATCCGTAGGTATGGTAATAGGCCATGACCAGGTGGTCGGAACTGGCTTTGGAAGCCGAATAGGGACTGCGGGGATCGTAGGGGGATTCTTCGGTGAAATGCCCGGTGTTGCCCAGGCTGCCATAGACCTCATCGGTGGAGATGTGGTAAAAAAGTGTATCCTGCCGGTCTTTCCATGCACTGCGACACGCATTGAGCAGGTTCACCGTTCCAACGATATTCGTATGGATAAATGCCATGGGATCGGCAATGGAACGGTCCACATGCGACTCGGCAGCCAGGTGGATCACACCGTCGATCCGGTGTTCCTGAAACAGTTTTTCAAGAAAAGCCGCCTGGGTGATGTCCCCGCGGACAAACAGGTAATTGGGAGCATTCTCAATATCTTTGAGATTTTCCAGATTCCCGGCATAGGTGAGCAGATCCAGGTTCAGGACCCGGGTGTCCGGATGATAGTTGACCATCCGCCGGACCACATGGGATCCGATGAATCCTGCCCCACCCGTTATCAGGAGGGTTTTCATACAAGTTTATTTTTTTTTCTGATGTTCATTTCCCAGTTCCAGGCCGATCGCAGGGTCTCTTCAATTCCTGTTTCAGCGCGCCAGCCCAGTTCTCTGTTGGCATAGGAGGTATCGGCA
>CAYRLP010000138.1:403-7021 GCA_964424935.1 uncultured Bacteroides sp. | reverse complement strand
GCCGTCGGCAGGCACCCTGTGGTCGGTATGGCTGCTGCTTTCGCCGGGGTTTCAGGCGGATTCAGTGCAAACCTGCTTCTGGGGACTGTGGACCCTCTGCTGGCTGGACTCTCAACCGAGGCGGCACAGATCCTGGATCCGGCCTATGAGGTGAATCCAACGGCCAATTACTATTTCATGGCAGCCTCCACCTTTGTGATCGCTTTTGCGGGTACCCTGGTGACCGAACGAATCATAGCTCCGCGTCTGGGGGAATACGATGGAGATGCGGACAAGGATCACTCATTCGAAAAACTCTCAGGCAGGGAGAAGAAGGGACTGCTCATGGCCCTGCTCGCCTTCCTGGGCATCGTGGCTGTCACGCTGGTGGGAATCATTCCGGAGAACGGGTTCTTCCGGGGCGAGGACGGAGGCTTGTTGAGCTCTCCTCTGATCAAGGGGGTGGTGGCTATGCTCTTCATTACCGCCGGCGGAATGGGACTGGCCTATGGATTTACCACCGGGGCCTTCAGGAACGACTCGGACGTGGTGGACGGGATGGCTGCCTCCATGAAAACCCTTGCCACTTACCTGGTTCTGGTGTTCTTCGCCGCACAGTTCGTGGCCTATTTCAAATGGAGTAACCTGGGAATTATACTGGCCGTCAAAGGGGCCGAACTGCTCATGTCTGCCAATATTGGTCTCATTCCTTTAATGATCCTCTTTATCCTGCTTTTCGCCACGGTCAACATGCTGATGGGGAGTGCTTCGGCCAAATGGGCCATCCTGGCGCCCATATTCATTCCCATGTTCATGATCATGGGATACTCGCCTGAGCTTTCCCAGGTGGTCTACCGTATCGGGGACAGTGTCACCAATGTGATTTCACCCATGATGAGCTTTTTTGCCCTGATCATTGCGTTCATTCAGAAATATGATCCAAAGGCCGGGATCGGGACCATAATTGCCACCATGGTCCCCTATTCCGTGGCCTTTCTGCTTATCTGGATCCTGTTGCTGGTTGTATGGTTAACACTTGGGATCCCCCTGGGACCGGATGCAGATATACACTACGCTTTGCCCTAGGATTCTCTGTGATAGCCGGTGATTTGATTTCTCAGCAGGGTATTACCGGGATCGGAGACAGCGAATTTGGCCTGGGGGATGCTGTGATCTCTGCCTTCTTCAATCCTGCTTCTACCAAGAGCGGGATTGTCTGGGGGGTGGGACCCGTGGTTCTGGCCCCAATAGCTACCAATGATTTTTTGGCATCCAAGAAGTTCGGGATAGGACCAACGGCAGTTGCCCTGTACCAGACGGGCGGTATCACCTTCGGTGCACTGGTTAACCAGATCTGGAGTGTGGCCGGAGATGCTGCCCGGCCGGATGTCAGCACCTTATTTCTTCAGCCCTTCTTTACCTATAACTGGAAGACGGGAGCGGGTATCGGGGGTAACTTTGAACTGACCCAGAATTGGAATGCAGGGACCACCACCCTCTGGCTGAACCCGCTCTTAAGTGCCGTAACCGGCATGGGCAGGCAAAAGGTTCAGTTCGCCATGGGCCCCCGCTTCAACCTGGCAGCACCCGAAGCAGGCAAGTCGAAGTTCGGGGTCAGGGCTGTCCTGATCCTGTTGTTCCCGAAATAGGGAATCCCGGCTTCATTCTGATGAGATTCCCAGAAACCTAATAGAACACTCCGTATTGTGTCTTCAGTCTTAATAATATATATTTGTTTCCTATACTGCTAAATACCGCTAACCCAAACCGACGATGCACATTAATCTACCACCAGATGAAAGATTGAAACGAGCCAATTTGTTTCATCCTCGTATCTTCAGTGACCAGGAGTGGGCAGAAGGATACTATAAACGGAATGCCAAAAACATAGAAGAGGTCGGGAAGCGGTTCGTTCAGCTTCTGAGGGACTCCGGCTTTAAAAAGGGCAGAATCCTTGATACGGGATGTGGGTTTGGTGCAGTGGCGATCGAAATTGCACAGAGTTTCGACAAGGTTGAGATACTAGGAATAGACTTAGGTGAACCGTTGCTGGAAATGGGCCGTATGCTGGCAGATAAAAATGGTGTTGCTGACCGGGTCGAATTTTCCAAGGGTGATGTACATAAACTGGATTTTGAAAGCGGTGCATTTGACTTGGTTATAAACACATTCATGCTGCATGTGGTTGAAAATCCGGTATTGATGTTGAATGAGATGGAACGCGTAACCAAAGAGCAGGGCAGAATTATGATTACGGACCTGAGGCGGATCTGGCTGGCAATGGCTGTCCGAAAGCTGAAGACCGCATTTACGCTGGAGGAAGCAAAAGAGATAATCGGCCAATCCCGTATCCGGCCGGGAAGTTATTCCAAAGGCCCGTTCTGGTGGGATTACATGGTGGGTATGTAACCGACTGCATCTGATTCATAATCGGAGCTTGGAAATGGCTCGGGCTGATGAATATCGCCGTATTTTGCGGAAACTTGAAAACTGGGATTCCTATCTCCTAAAAGAATCGGGACTCCCCGGTCCCAGGGGAAACATTGAACTGGCACAGGTGGTCGCAGAAGAAGGGTCCTGGCAACTGTTTCAGAATTACATCTCCTATACTGCGGACAAAGCACCCGTTAATTCACCCTATGAATTCCTGGCATTTTGCGGGGTAATCGGTACTGGCCGCCTGCTCGCTGAAGGGGACCACAGCCTGCTTGGAATTCTGCATGATTTTGCATCGGATCCACGTTGGCGCCTTCGGGAAGCAGTAGCCATGGCATTACAGAGACTTGGAGATGTGGATATGGATCAGCTGATTGCATATATGAGGGAATGGGCGAATGGAACAACTTTGGAGCAGAGAGCGGCCGCCGCAGCCCTATGCGAACCCAGGCTGCTGAAAAGAACCGATCACGCTCATGCGGTTCTTTCTATCCTTGATCGCATTACTTCTTCCGTGGAACAGGTCCCTGACCGGTCAGACGTAAACTTCAGAGCTTTGCGAAAAGGGCTTGGCTATTGCTGGAGTGTGGCTGTTGCCGCATTACCCGACGAAGGCAAACCGATGATGGAAAGATGGACAATGCAAGCGGACAAGGATATCCTATGGATCATGAAAGAGAATCTGAAAAAGGTGCGATTGATCCGAATGGATGAAGCATGGGTTCATAAATGTCGCGCCGGTCTTAATGAGTAGTGTTCTTGTTAATTTTCTAAAAATACTAGGTTGCTCTGACATGAACCTATAATTTGCATTGCTAGCATCTAAAAGGAGTCAGATGGAAACTTTAAAAACAATCACGATACAGGCAGTGGTTCGCGTGCCTGTGGGAAAAGTCTGGGAGTACTACACTACACCTGAACATATCACCCAATGGAACTTTGCATCGGAGGACTGGCATACACCAAGTGCAAAGCATGAGTTAAAACCAGGAGGCGAATTTCATATCCAGATGGAAGCAAAGGACGGCAGTGCTGGATTTGATTTCTGGGGAACCTATACAGCGGTCAGAACAAACGAATTCATTGCATATACTATGGGTGACGGCCGGAATGCCACGGTTTCTTTCAATGCAACCGGAAATGAGACCCGCATTGAAATTAACTTTGACCCGGAAAGCTCAAATTCCATAGAATTGCAGCGCAACGGATGGCAGGCCATTCTGGATAATCTCAAGAAATATGCCGAGTCAAAAGAAAAGGAAAAATTATAATCCACCCCTGTTATGCTCGGAATGAAGAAGATCATTATCGCTGACCTGGAGAAAGCGGGAGCCTGATTTCTTATCTCCGGTTCCAAGCCTTCAATGCATTAACACATCGGGGACTCAGTAGCTCAGTCCATACCCAAAGGGAAAGAGAGGATTCTCGGAATCATAGGGCACGTCTTCAAGCTGGTTCTCCACCGCCTCCATGGAAGAAGGTAATTCGAATGGAAGTCTCCCCTGGGGGTAAGAATTCCCGAATACCAGATCCAGGAAGGCATCGTCAGGGGACCCGAAACTGGCAAACAGTCCGCTGCTTGCCGCTGCGATCTCCGGGATAACCGCCGGCCGGTCCATGGAAATATCCACTACCGTCGGCACCTCGGAAAGCAGGGCTAGGATCTTCTCTTTTTCTTTTCCTTTGAAATCCAGATCACCCCCTCTGATCAACTTTCCCAGGAGCCCCGAGCCTTCCATTTTATATGCCGGGGTTTGCAGCCGGATCAGGGCCACATCTGCCTGCTCCGGTTTTTTCACGATGGTTCCATAGGGAGCCACCAGCTCCTCATCCAAGTTTTCCACGTAGATCTTCTTGCCTTTTGAAAGCGGAAGCAGCGGGGTGCCATCCATCATATCGTTTTCAAGGAGTACAAAGGACTCCCGGTGCATCATATCACCAGCTGCCTTGAAATGATCATTCCCCACCAGCCGCACAGATTCTTCCACATCCACAAAGGGATCATCGAACAGGCCCAGTTCAAACTTAAGTTTCAGGATCCTTCGCAGGGATTCATCAATCCGCTCCTCTGAAATAATGTTATCGTTCACCAGTGTCACCACCAGCTCGGGACAGGCTTCACCCCCAAACTGGTCCACCCCCGCCTCGATAATTTTCTGTACCCGTTCTTCCTCGGTTGCATTTTCCATGCCCCAGGCGCGTGCGGAAAGGAATGTCATTCCGAGCAACTTGTTGTCATGGACCAGCGACCAGTCGGTACATACCACTCCTTCATAACCGTAATGGTCCCTGAGTAACCGCTGGATGATCTCTTTGTTGTAGCTCATCCCCACATCCTCTCCGGTCTGCCCGACAGGAATCCCGTAATAGGGCATCAGCATGGCTGTACCCGCTTCAAATGCCGTTTCGAACGGAATCAGGTGATACTCGAAATTGTTACCCGGGTACACTTGGTCCTTGCCATATTCGAAATGCGCATCCCAGCCGTTTTCCTGGGGCCCTCCCCCCGGCCAGTGTTTGGTCATACAGGCCACGCTCCACGGTCCGATGGAGTCCCCCTGAAATCCCTTTATGTAGGCAGAAGCCATTTTGGCACTCCATGCGGCATCTTCGCCAAAGGATCCCGAAATCCTCCACCACCTGGGTTCGGTGGCCAGATCAATCTGAGGATGGAGTGCAACCCGGATTCCCAGGGCCAGGTACTCCTGACGGACCATATCACCGAATGCGGCCATCTCCGCGGAGTCATGCATAGCCGACAGACCCAATGGCTGCGGGAACAGGGTCATGCCCCCCGACATGGCTGCAGAAAGTGGATCGGAAGCACCATGGTTCCTTGGGTCCGAAGCGATGGTGACCGGGATCCCCAGTCTGGTTTTCTCCGCCAGTTTCTGCAGGTTGTTGTACCACTGGGCCATGTGTTCCGCATCCGTGGCCAGAAAAATATTGAAATGATTCAATTTTCTTAAAAAGAGCATATCTGAGGTTCCCAGCGGTGCCATGAAATTCCTCAGTGAAAATCCCTCCGGCAAGGAACCGTCTTTACCTACCCCGATGGGACTGAAAAACATGCACCCTGCTTTTTCCTCCAGGGTCATCTGTGCAAGCAGATCCTCCACCCTGTTCTCCGCAGGTAATCTTGTATCTTCATAGATATCCAGACGGCCGTTCTTATTCAGATCCCTGAAATGAAAACCACCTTCAGTTAACATTTGTACTTCTCCGGTTTGAAGTGGCTCGCATTCTTTAAGGGTCCGGTTAACCTCTATCCTCTCTTTCACACCCACGAACAATATCACCAGAAGGATCAGGCCAAGCAGTCCGCCGACTGTAAACAACAATACTTTCAACAGAATTTTCAGTGCTTTTTTCATGTGAGTATCCAGGTATTTGTGATCCGTATGCAAAAATAGGCATTGTCTCACTAACTCCCTCGGCGCTCCTCGGAATATATTTCAGGATTGGTGTGTTATCATATGATACCATCACTATAAACTTGACATTCAGTCATTTATTCAATAGCTTTATATATTAGTCTGTCAGCTGAAAACTCAATAACGGGATATCATCATGAAATACTTCATTTTCATTGCATTGTCCTGCAGTTTACTTATTTCTGTTCATGGACAAATCACAGTCCCGCCGGGTGCGGTATACGGGACCTGGACCAGCCATTCCACTTACCAGATCACAGGTGACATTTATATCCCCCAAGATTCTACCCTCCTCATTGAGCCTGGAGTGACGGTAGAGTTTCAGGGGCATTATGAGTTAAAGGTCATGGGCAGCCTGCTTGCGGAGGGAACCCAGAACGATAGCATCCTGTTCACCGTGAATGATACCGCCGGATATCACCTGGAAGATACTAACCTTGGAGGCTGGAACGGGATCAGGCTATACGACATCGATGAATCGATGGATTCAACTAAACTTGCCTATTGCAGGTTTGAGTTCGGGAAAGCAATCGGATCCGATTGGACGCACAGCGCGGGCGGTGCATTCTATGTCTTTGGATTTAACAAAGCCTCTGTATCCCATTGCCTGTTTTACCAAAACAAAGCATGCACCTACGATGATATTGAGTCATCCGGGGGGGCTGTCTATTTTGAATTTTCCAATATTTCATTTACAGAGAATACCTTTAGCACTAACAAAGCCTACAGAGGGGGAGGCATCTATTTTTATGCTTCCGAACCAGTATTC
>CAYRLP010000138.1:0-393 GCA_964424935.1 uncultured Bacteroides sp. | reverse complement strand
CAATCTTTTCTTGAACAATCAAAGTGGCTTTGAAGGAGGAGGAATATTCGGAAATGATTCAGATCCTTCCTTTACCGGGGATGTTTTTCACGATAACCTGTCCGAAGAAAATGGCGGGGGATTGATGTTTTATGGTTCCGGCGCCTTAACCTTTGACCATGTCAATGTTTCGGAAAACAGCGCCTACTGGGGGGGTGGTCTGGGTTTTGTTGATTGTGAGGTGAACATTTTAAGCTCGACCATCTCCCAGAACCTGGCAACCTCGACGGGAGGCGGTATCGCCTCCGACACGAGTAGAATTACCATTCAAAATTCACTATTTGAAAGGGATAGCTCTTCCAGTATTGCAGGGGCCATCCATGTCTGGCAGGGTAGCCTGACATTGAATAATGT
>CAYRLP010000137.1:0-7022 GCA_964424935.1 uncultured Bacteroides sp. | reverse complement strand
ATGTTAGCCCGGTCCATACTGATGGTTACCACCTCGAAGTGGCGCTGACCATACATCCGCTGCAGTTCAACCAGTTGCGGAAACTCGATGATGCAGGGGCCGCACCAGGTGGCCCACAGGTTGATCAGTTGCAGGTTTCCATCTCCGTTTGCCAGTAATTCCTCCAATCCCGGGATATCGATATCCTGCAGTTCCACCGGTTTTTCAGCCCACTGTTCATCGAGCTGCCGCCTCCATTCCACCTTGGACTTCCATTTTATGGAGCATCCGAAAGCCCGGGTGGTCTCCACCGGGACCGGCCTGCCGGCAAGCAGCGCCTCAATGGCATTTCGCGCATCGTTCCGGCTTGGTTCCTGATAGGGGTCCTCCATATCATCCACCCTCCCGCGGTATCTGAGTTTCCGGTCACGATCAAAAATGAATACATGGGGGGTAGCCACAGCGCCGAAGGCCAGGACAGTGGCCTGCTCATCCCCGTCGTAAAGATATGGGTAGTTATAGGATTTATCCTTCGCCCTGATCTTCATTTCATCGAAGGAGTCCCCCAGATCAGTATATCCCATTTCCTCCAGGCAAACCGCCCCGGGATGATTGGAGGAAATGGCCACCATCTGCATCTGGTCGGGGGTATAGGATTCACTGAGCTTTTCCAGCCGTTCCTCATATGCCTGGGCAGTGGGGCAGTGGTTGGCGATAAAAACTATGGTCAGTACCCTGGCATCCTTGAAACTGGCCAGCGAGTATAGTTTCCCGTCAATCCCGGGCAGGCTGAAATCGGGTGCCTGGGCCCCTATTTCCAGTGGTTCAGGATCCTCAGCCCTTAGGGGGAGGGTGCATATAATCAACAGAAGGATCAATCCGGTTCTCATACGAATTCTTTCTGGGATAATGAATATCAGGTCTATTTCACGGTCTGGTCCAGGGGAAGGCCCAGACGTTCATACAGGCTGCGCCGGCCGGCTTTGTCCGATTCCAGCACGGCCCTGGCATGCATGGCAACCTCTTCAGCCACCCTGCGCGGGACTACGACACACCGTCCCCGTCAGCCACCACCACATCACCCGGGCATACCAGCACCCCTCCGATGGTGACGGGCCGGTTGACCGATTCCAGTTCGTTCCGGCCGGGACGGATACCCCTTCCTTTCTCCCGCAGATAGAGCGGGACCCCTTCAATGGCCACCTCATCGGTATCCCTGGAAGAGGCATCGGTAACCACACCGACCGCCCCACGCTCCGTCCATGCAAGGATATTGTTGGAACCGATGCTCCCGATGTCCTTTTCCTCCACATCATCGATGACGATGACCACTCCCTGGTGGATCAGGGGTGCGAATGCCTCCGATGAATACTCGGTATAGAAATTACCTTCCCAGGCGGAAAAATCCTCCCCGGGTTCCGGCCGGTCGCTTTTCATGGTGGGTACATACCTGACTGTCAGTGCAATACCACGAATAATGTGAGAGAGCTCCTCATAATCGGTCCATGAGGGGTGGATGGCTGCATCCACCAGACCCTGGTCCGGTAACCCGACCCGGTCCATCCCGTCGGATACATCGGCCACGCGGAGCCCTTCATACAGTTTCAGCAGTGAGGCATCTTCCGCTTCCGAATACCAGGTGGATTCTATGAAATTGTATCCCGTTCGCATCTCCGAGGGATCAGCCTGCTGAGCATGAACTGCGGTCATGACCAACAGAATCAAGCAGATGAGTGTGGTTGTTTTCATAGGATTTGTTTTAAGGGTGATCAATTTATCCTAAAGATAAACTGAGTCCGGTATAATATCAAATTTACCTGGAAGGGGAGAGGTTGAGGATGTAAAACCTTGATATAAAGTTATGAACGTCGTAAATTGGTGTTGGAATTCAACTCAGAAAATTCCCTTTTTTTAATTATAGAGGCAGGATAAATCAATGACTATAAGATTGTTAATAATAGGGAGTGTTCTACTTTCAAGTTTCGAAGCCTTTTGCCAACACACCAGAACTACATTCGAGATATTCCTGTTGTGTGATTTCGGCCTTCAGTCTTATTCTGAAAATGATCTTATACACAGTTATCCCCAGACAGAGAAAGCAACAAGTAATACACTTGACAAAACCTTTGGATTTGGTACTCAAATTGCGTTTGAGCTCAATTCATATCTTTCCTTTCAAACTGGATTAGGATTTAAGTATACCGGGTTGGATTTCTGGTTCAATAACCCGACAAGTTCCAGCAGTGAATGGTATTTCTTTGCAAAAGAGGAGGTAACCCTGATGCATCTATTTGCCCCAGTCGGTCTCTATGTTCCCTTTAGCAAAAAAAGAAAATTCAGGGTCGTACCCGGAATAACTATTGAACCAAATATGTTAATTCATAACAAAAGCACATTAACTACCCGGAACAGTGACTTATTATCAATTATAAACGAATCCGAAAGTTCCCCAAAGAAATTGATAGGACTGTACTCTCTGGACCTGAAATGTTGCTATGAATTCAAAAACAGCAATGAGATCTTCATCACCATTAAACTTCACAATGCTCCGAAATATTTCAATGAGGACCTTGGAATTACTAGCTTACCATTTGGTTTTATGATAAACACTGGTTACCAATTTAAATCCCGTCAAAAGTAGAAGAACCACAATTCAAAGCCGGAAAGCCTCATTTGTCCTATAATTAATGTTATGTTAAATAGGAAATGTAATAAGAAAGGGAAGATAAATGAATATCCTCCCCTTCGAACTATAGATTAAAGATTATTCTTCAGGTCTCTTACCCGCTCATACTCTTCGGTCATCTCCTGTTTGTAATAGATCCGTTGAAGCAGGTCCAGGGTTTCGAATTTAACCTCGACATTATCTTCATTCAACTGAAAGGCCTTCTCCAGGATTGGAATGGCAGCCTGGTATTTCTCATCACCAGCCTCAATAAGCCTGTTTCGCATGCCTTCATCCGTCTCATCATTGGAACGGTCGAAGAAATCAGCTCCCTGAAGGTAGTAGATGTAACCCAGATCATACCAGACATAATAGATGTTCGGATCCAGTTCTCCTGCCTTCTGGTAAGCTGCTATGGCATCGTCAACGGATTCCGCCTCCTCTTTATTGATCAGCATACGCCCAAGCCAGTAATAAGACTCAGGTATGTTCGGATTTCTCGCTACCACACCATTCATAAATTCAAGACCCTCGTCGATCTGTTTTGCCTGAATATAGGCATCAGCAGTATTGGCAATAATGTTCACCGTATCTGGATATTTCTCGTAGCCTTCTTTTAAGATAGCAATGGCACTGGCTGTATCACCCAGATTCAGATAATCCATTTTCATCTGCAGATAGGTATTGGGTCCGCCAAAATCCACATCTGCCAGTTGCTTGTAGTATCCTATGGCTTTTCTGTAGAGCTCGCTGTTGTCTGTCTTTCCGGCGATTTCCCTGGAGATGATTCCTGAATACTGGATCATCATTGTATCCACTTCACCTGCAAACAGATCAAGCTTGTTAATATCCAAAACATCTTCAAAGGATTTTAAAGCACAGTCGTAATCATCTGAATAATAGCAATTTACACCCTGTTTCTTCAATAAATCTTTCACAGAAGTCAATCCCTCCTTAACCTTTGTATCGCTTTTCCCGGACGGATCCAGTTCAAGCGCCTTTTTATAGGATTCAATGGCTTCTTTAAGCGGACTCTCGGAAATGGGATTTACCCGTTCCCAGCGCTGAAGCATCCCATTCTCAAAGATGTACTTCATGTTCTCGTACACATAGGTCTCCTGAAGGGTACCGTCTTCCATTGTTTTACTTTCAATGTTCTGTGGCTGTTTGTAGAACAGGGTCAGCATTGTGCCATCCATCCCTTCCTGAACCTGCTCCAGTCCGATGTTGAAGACATCCTGGAACAGATCTCCCCTTTTGATCCAGGTGGCCGGTTTTACATTCTTCTTCGCGTTCTGAATCTCCTCGTTGCTTTTATCTACTTTTTTCTGCACCGTTGAGGGTTTCAGAAGGACCACTGTGGTCGCCTCTCCCACATCCTGTGCATTCAGTCCTATTGCAGTCGCTGCGATGATAACTAACGTAAGTAACTTTCTCATATTGATTGTGATTAATTTAACTCCAAAAATACAACTTTACCTTATACCTTCAAATAGAATGCCATATCTGAATTGCTTTTATTCAACAGACCCGTCTTCCTCTTTTTCATCCTCTTCGTTGTCACCCTGTGACGGAACCTGAGTGGCCGCAGCGATCTGGTCCCCTTCCCTGAGATTTATCAGCTTAACACCCTGGGTATTACGGCCCATCACCCTGACTCCACGCACTGCCAGCCGGATGGCAATTCCGCTTTCGGTAATTATCATCAGATCATCCTCATCGGTCACTGCCTTAATGGCTATCAGGTGCCCTGTCTTACTGGTAATATTGATGGTTTTTACCCCTTTGCCTCCCCGGTTCGTAAAGCGGTAGTCTTCCAGTATGGAGCGTTTACCGTAGCCGTTCTCCGAAATGACTAGGATATCCTTTTCTCCCGGTTTGGCGATAACCATGCCAACCACCTCGTCATCAGGTCCGCCCAGGGTAATCCCTTTCACACCGGACGCGGTTCTTCCTACGGCACGCACGGTCTCTTCATGGAAGCGGATGGCCTTGCCGGAACGTACTGCCAGCATCATCTCGTTGTTTCCATCGGTTAACCGCGCATCCAGCAGGGTGTCCCCTTCCCTAACAATGATCGCATTGATCCCGTTCTGACGGGGTCTTGAATAGGCTTCAAGCCGCGTCTTTTTAATCACGCCCTTCTTGGTCGCCAGGACGATATAATTGTTGTTTATGTATTCGGGATCATTCAGGGTTTTTACATTCACAAAGGTTTTCACCGTATCCTCACTTTCCAGGTTGATCAGGTTCTGGATAGCTCTTCCTTTGCTGGAACGCGCGCCCTCGGGAATCTGATATACCTTTAGCCAGTAACACTTCCCGTTTTCTGTAAAGAACAGAATTGTATTGTGCATGGTGGCTACAAACATATTTACCATGAAGTCCTCATCCCGGGTAGTGCTTCCCTTGGCCCCTACTCCTCCCCTGTTCTGTGTTCTGAATTCATGCAGCGGGGTCCGCTTGATATATCCCATTTTGGAGATGGTGATCACCATGTCATCATCCGCATAAAAGTCCTCCGGATCGAACTCACTTTCATCCGGCACAATCTCGGTTCTCCTGGCATCTCCGTACTTCTCCTTCACCTCCTTCAATTCCTCTTTGATGATCTCCATGCGCATTCCTTCATCTGCAAGCACCTGCTTATAGTACTCGATCATCTTTGTCAGCTCTTCATACTCCGTACGCAGTTTATCTCGCTCCAATCCCACCAGACGCTGCAATCGCATATCCAGAATGGCACGTGCCTGCAGTTCGGTAAAATCAAATTTCTCCATGAGTCCGTCCCTGGCCTCGTCCGGTGTCTGTGAAGCCCTGATCAGGGCAATCACTTCATCAATGTGATCCAGGGCCTTCAGAAGTCCCTCCAGAATGTGGGCCCGCTTTTCAGCCTGGTCCAGTTCGTACTTGGTACGCCTGATCACCACCTCGTGCCGATGCTGCACAAAATAGGTGATGATCTGTTTCAGATTCAGGGTACGTGGCCGGCCTTTGACCAGTGCAATGTTGTTAACATTGAAAGAGGATTGTAATTGCGTGTATTTCAGCAAGTTATTCAATACTACGTGAGCACTGGAATCCCGTTTGACGATGATGACAATCCGCATCCCCTGCCGGTCTGATTCATCGTTGATATAGGAAATCCCTTCTATCTTTTTCTCATTGATCAGATCGGCAGTCTTTCGTATGAGCTCTGCCTTGTTAACCAGGTAAGGTATTTCAGTAATGATAATCTTTTCCCGGCCCGAGTCGTTCACTTCAATTTCACTTTTGGCCCGGACCACGATCCTTCCCCGCCCTGTTTCGTACGCCTCTTTCACCCCGTTGTATCCGTAAATGATCCCACCCGTCGGAAAATCAGGTGCTTTCAGGATCTCGGTCAGTTCGCTGATCCCGATCTTATTGTTTTCAATGTAGGCGATAATGGCATCTACCGAATCGCTCAGGTTATGCGGTGGCATGTTGGTGGCCATTCCCACCGCGATCCCGGAAGTTCCGTTAACCAAGAGGGTGGGAATCCGTGTGGGAAGCACGGAGGGTTCTTCCAGTGTGTCATCGAAGTTCAGCTGGAAATCCACCGTGTTCTTATCCATATCGGCCATACATTCTTCGGCGATCTTCTGCAGCCTGGCCTCCGTATATCGCATGGCTGCCGGACTGTCTCCGTCCACAGATCCGAAGTTGCCCTGTCCTTCCACCAGCGGGTAACGCAGGGACCACTCCTGTGCCATCCTAACCATGGCATCATACACAGAGGAGTCTCCGTGTGGATGATATTTTCCAAGAACCTCTCCGACGATTCTTGCAGATTTTTTATAGGGTCTGTTTGAAAAAACCCCCAGTTCTGACATCCCGAAAAGGACCCTTCGGTGTACCGGTTTCAACCCATCTCTTACATCTGGCAATGCACGGGAAACAATCACCGACATCGAGTAATCGATGTAGGCTGATTTCATTTCCTCTTCAATATTAATTCTCAGTATTTTCTCTCCGTCCGCCATCTAATTACAACTAATTAATTATCAATATCTTATAACTGAGTTATCCGGGTAGTAAAATAACATACGAAAATAGTTAATTCCACCCTAAAAACCTTGGTTTTAATTGGCTTTTATTAACATTGAACTGTTTATAATAGATGGGTGTTCTATTGATATATTCATGCCTTATTACTTACTTTGCCGTATGGATGCACAGTTTTCACAGAGGATCAAAGACGTACTTGGCTACAGCAAGGAGGAAGCCATTCGGCTGGGAAATTCCCATATCAGCGTTGAACACCTTTTTCTGGGAATCCTGAGGGACGGAGAAGGACTGGCCATTGATGTACTGGTGGTCCTGGGAGTGGAGCTGTATGACCTCCGTATGGCCATTG
>CAYRLP010000136.1:0-7032 GCA_964424935.1 uncultured Bacteroides sp. | reverse complement strand
ACGGGCTTGCTGATTACGTATGTAGTCTCAGCAGAGCCCCTGAACACCACCAACTTCTCCTTTGCCCTGGTGGCACTGATCACTGCAAGAATCATAAACTGGAAAAAGGAACGACTGGAAATCAGAACGGAACTGATCCGGAACATATTCCTTCTAACAGGTGCAATTATGGTTCTGTTCAGTCTTCATGAAGCTGTCCCGGCGAATTTCGTCACCCTCTCATGGACAGTAGCCGCACTGGTGTTCTTTTTACTCAGCGTGATCATCAGGAATATGAAGTACCGCTGGCTGGCAATCACCACCATGGTAATCACGGTATTCTACCTGTTTATTGTTGACCTGAGCAACATCAGTCTCGGATACCGCATCATTGCCCTGATGTTTATTTCCATTATCTCGCTTGGCATTTCCATTTTCTATTCCAGGAGATTGAAACAGAAGAAACAGGAAGAGTTGGAATAAGCACTACACAGTCAGATATCCCCGTTTGCAGAAATCCCTAGGTTTCAACCTGTTCATTGATTCTGGGCGATAGGAAGAGGAAGTTGTCACAGATGATCTCCGTGCTATAGTGCTTGTTACCATCCTTGTCGTCCCAGGAACTGGTGGAGATCTTTCCCTCCACATAGAGGGCATCCCCCTTGTTCACATGCTGTTTTACAATGTCCGCGGCCCTGTTCCAGACCACGATCCGGTGCCATTCGGTACGGCGAACCTCTTCGCCTTCCTTATCCCGCCACACCTCGTTGGTGGCCAGGGGAAAATTGGCCACAAAGGCCTCCCCGTCCCTTTCCGACACCCGGGGGTCCTCCCCAACGTTCCCAACCAGTGTCACTCTGTTTACTCCGTATTTCATGATGCATAAGATTTAGTTACATGGGTTGATGTGGCGGGGAAAGATAATATCGCAGAGAGGATGATATTTTTTATCAGGAAAGCGCCATCTCCTCCGCAATCTCATCCTCTACCATCCTCACACGGAACTCAAGGAAGGTCAGGTGGTTAATTGCCCAGACAAGCATTGCACCTTCAAAATGAATCTCTTCCCAGGAATACACATGTCCTTCCCATTCAAAATCATCTGTATTAAGGTATTTGTCGATAAAAGCAGCCTGCTTACCTCCTGTAATCTCATTAAGAAAATCCCTGTATTCATCAATGCTTTGTTTTAAATCCAGGGCCCTGTTCTCACCAATCATAACCTGGGAAGACACGTTCCAGTTGTCTCTCCCTTTCACCTTGTAAATATCTATTCCTGATTCCTTACTGGCTGCCACAACATTGTCTTTTGAAACTTCAATTGCCAGCGCTTCCTTCAACTGGTTGATTTCAGTTACCAGATGATCGGTTTTCTCTGCAAGCATCCTGCCCGTTGTCAGATCCGCAGAATCAAGATCAGACAGATGATCCTGTGTGCTTCCCTGGTAATAGGCAGTCAGCAAGGCATAATGATCATTCACAAGCATTGCATCATCGATTACGGTCTTGCTAACACTCAGGGCCATCATAGCATCCATGGCAGAGATATAGACAAGCAGGAACAAGACTAATATTAAGTTCTTGATGTTCCTGGCCCCCTTTTTGCTCTGGTAAACCAGGTATGCGGGCAGGAACAGGATAAAGGGTATGATGATGCCAATCGTCAGCATGATGCCGGCACCGCGCCAGTGCATGATCTTGAAAAGTGCCGCAACAAAATTGATGGCAATGGTGATGCCTCCTGTAATATATATGAAAGCATGCTTTCTCTCTGCCCGGTAAGCACTTACGAGGGCCATCGGACAAAAAACCAATGAAAAGAGGATCAGGGATACAGAGATCGCTATTCCTGCCCCGGCCAAATGATTCATTTTAAAAATTGCCCCGATGGCGAACAGGATAGACAGTACAATTCCGAATATATAAATCTTATTTTTCATGGCTTCCTGGTTAATTTATACTGGTTTCTTCTGCGAATATCTGCTGGCCGCTCACTTCTGTTTTGTTTGAAACACTTTTCAAAAATTCCTTTTCTGCCAGCCTCAACTCTATCTGAATGATCGTCAATGTATTCAGGCTTGATACAATAGTACGGTGTTCGAAAGTTGCATTTTCCCAGGGTATTTCGTGATCACCGGCGACCCTGACCCCGGATATATCAAGCAGCATATCTAATTTTGAAGCAAGATCTGCATCATCCGATTCTGATACGAGATATCCCTTGTACTCCCTGATCTTCTCCGCAAGTTGTAATGCTTTTCCCTGGGTGATCAGGATATCAACAGGAATATCCTGTGCATCTTTCCTTATAATCTTACTACAGTCAATTACTCCACCTGCAATGGCCTCTTCATTGTCAGGTTCGGTGGCAATGACCAGTTCTTTCTTTAAATCGTCGATCCAGGATTCAATCACTTCGGTCTTTTGATGGACTGAGGCTACAATTCCATCTCCCTCTGAAGTATTGATCATTTCCTGGACAATGACACTGTTTTTATCTTCCAGATTATCCAGCACATCATCCATTTGTTCTTCGACCGCAGCAAATTCGGATAAAGCATCCTTTGAAACAGTTAATGCCATAAAAGATAAAAAGAGGATCGCCATCATGGATGCGACCATTACAAATATGAAATGACCGCTGACATGCGTTTCATTCTTATAGTGTGCAACCACAAACAGGGGAATAAAAATAATTGCAAACAAAATCAGTCCTGCAAGAATGATAAGAGTAGCTCCTGGCCAGTGCATGAGCTTGAAAAGGAATCCGGCAATATAAAACAACCCGGCAAAGAGTCCCACCAGGTATGCAGCCCGTTTGCCTTCTCCCTTATCATCCGAAATCTTCGCAAAAATGATTGAAGGCAGAAATATTATTCCCAGCATTAATGAGCCCCCAGACAATGCAATGTTTGCTCCGGGCCAGTGCATCACCTTGAACAGGATGCCCAGCAAGAAGATGATAGAGGAAATAAGTCCGGATAACTTCATAAAAAGATGCTTCTTATCTGTTTTATTTTCCGTATTCAGCACATAAATAGCCGATGGAAGAAAGAAAAAACAGAGAAAGAAGAATCCCAGAACCAGCATAACGCCTGCTCCTGCCCAGTGCTGTATTTTAAATAATGCAGCAACTGCCATTAATGATGGAGACAGAACTCCAAAGATCTTCATAAATTTTTTCATGGATTTATATTTTTTATCTATCAGGATTAAAGTCTCTTCCTGGATCTTTTTAAACCTGTTTATCCCAACCTTTGACCTGACCTTCTCATAGGCCTGCCTGAAAGAGAGTCCTTCATCCATCTCCGCTTCCACATCACAGCAAACATGATCAACCAGGTCATCCAACAGGTGGGAATAGGTCACCCGCTGGCGGCTGATATCCAACCTGATCAGCTCAATGTCACTTAGCTTTAGCTGGTACATATTGCAGTGCGGGATTGGGTTGAAGAAGTACTTTCAGGGTTTCGATATACGCTTTCAGTTCCTCGATCTTTTCTGCAGCAACGCTTTTGCCTTTTGGCGTTAGCTTATAATAGATCCTTGTCCTGTTATTTACGTTTTGTGACTCTGTCACCAGGCTCCCGTCCTTTTCGAGCTTGTGCAGAACAGGATACAGCGCTCCATAGGTTAGCTGGATCTTTCCTTCAGAAAGTTCCTCAACCCTCCTGGTTATCTCATAACCATACATTTTATCGTTCTCTGACAGCAGCTTCAGTACGATCGACTTCAGGCTCCCTTTTAGCATTTCTCCCGGAATTTTATTCTTCATAATTGTATATACTTTATTCTTATATATAACGAAACTATGATATTTTTATTATATAAGCAAATGCTTCTGCTTAAACGGCGGCTAAAAAGTTTTCATAGGAAATGTTTTCGTACTCCTGAGACAACACAGGCACTACCCGGTTGAGTGCGAAAGGATGCAATTAGAAAGAGCTTGTATCACTTTGAAAAGACTATAATTTATCAGTTCAGGAAAGATGCAGTAGTACAGGGGTTCATGTGATAAGGTGCGGGTAGATCGGTCATTTCTATTGGTTATTTCGTAACTTCTGCAAAAACTGCTCAAACACATGGATAAGACGTTTTGTATTCTTACATGTATTGTAATTCTGGGAAGTTGCGCCCAGGATGAAAAGGATCCGGAGATCTCCGGCACCCTGAAAGAAGCCTATGAAGAGGCATTCTTGGTGGGATCCGCTGTAAATCCGTGGATCAGTTCCGGTCGGGATTCAGTGACTCAGGAACTTGTTATCCGTCAGTTTAATACCATCACGACGGAGAATTCTATGAAAGCCGGTCCCATAAACCCTCAACCGGGAGTCTACAATTTCAATCCTGCCGACAACATTGTTGAATTCGGAATAAAGAACAACATGTTTATAGTGGGCCATACCCTCGTCTGGCATAACCAGACTCCGGAGTGGTTCTTTCTGGATGAAGCAGGTAATCCCAACACACCCGAGGCCCAGATAGAACGTATGAGATCTCATATTGAAACGGTGGCAGGAAGGTATGCCGGCAAGGTACATGCCTGGGATGTGGTCAATGAAGTAATTGCCGACGATGGATCGTACCGCCCCACCACCTGGGTTGAAGGCGTTGGAAACGGGGATGAACTCGTCAAGTTAGCCTTTACCTTTGCCAGCCAGTATGCCCCTGGGGCTGAACTTTATTACAACGATTTCAATGCCTGGCGGCCGACCAAACGGGATGGAATCGCCAGGCTTGTCAGGATGCTTCAGGAGGAAGGGATCCGCATCGACGGCGTGGGGATCCAGGCACACTGGGGATTGAACTATCCAAAAAATGAATACATAGAAGTGGCCATTGATACATTTGCCTCCCTGGGAGTGAAGGTGATGATTACAGAACTTGATGTGGATGTGCTTCCGCTGACACGTGAAGGACAGATTATAGGACGGGGTATGATGGATCCGCAATTCCAGCTTGAAGAGTTCGAAGAATTCCTCGATCCTTATAAGGAAGGGCTTCCCCCCGAGGTGGAACAACAACTGAATAATCGCTATGCAGAGCTGTTCAGGATCTTTTACAGCAAGCGGGACAAGATCGACCGGGTGACCTTCTGGGGCCCTCACGACGGAATGTCATGGAAAAACGGGTACCCGGTTCCGGGAAGGACCAATTACCCGTTGTTATTCGACGGGGAAAGGAAGCCCAAAAGCGCTTTTGCAGCTGTAATGAGGATACCGAAGGAACAGGAATGATCCGTCTATATGTCCAAAACCCGCTTATAGTTCTCCACAATCAACCCGGCATACGGTTCCACAATTTTCTCCAGTCGCTGCTTGTCTGTTTCGCTGAGATTTCTGAAGTTTTGCAGTACCCCTATGTTGTGTTCAATCTCTGCCAGGGAAGTACATCCGCTCACAAGTGTGGAAACCGGAAGGGAATATACATACTGATGCAATTCGGCCGGCTTGATTCCCGTCTCACTGACCATGTCGGGGATCATTTCTGTTTTGATCCATTCGGGGGTGGTGTCGATGCGCTTGCCCATCATGCTGCCGCCACTCATTGTTTTCATGGCAATCACGCCATATTCCTTATCCAGCAACACCGGTAGGACCTGCTTCTGAAAGGATTCGAAGCTGGGATCCAGCACATTGAGAGGCATCTGGCAGGTGTCCAGTTCCAGACCACGTTCTTCCAGCCAGGCCAGAAAATGCAGATGGGTGTGCGGGCTTTGGTGTCCGGTAAATCCTATATATCGGGTTAAGCCTTCTTCCTTTGCCTCCAGGAACACATCCAGGACCCCTTGCTCGATCCGCTGATCCACATCTTCCGGAGTGGTGAAGGTATGAATCTGCCAAAGATCCAGCCGGTCGGTTTTCAGGGCCCGGAGAGAAAGCTCAAGGTGTTCCCGGGCCTGCTCACCTGTTCTGGCATGCGTCTTGGTCATCAGAAATATCTGATCACGGTATTTGGGTATCAGCAAACGACCCATCCGCTCTTCCGATCCTCCGTCCTGGTAGCCCCTTGCCGTATCGTAAAAACGAACCCCCATGCCCATGGCCATTTCCACCATTTGTTCAGCGATGGATGGATCCTTTTCATTGCCCAGGTGCCACCCGCCCATGGCATAGGCTGTAACCTTCTCTCCATTTCGGATCAGGCGGCGCATGGGCAGTATATCTCCATGGGTATCCGCCAAAGGTAGGGCCGTTGCCCATTGATGAAGCATACCGAAAACTCCCAGAACGGCAGATGACTTGATAAATTCTCTCCTGTTTTTCATAGGTCTGAAATTACTTGCGGTTAATGTATATTTTGTCAGGGCCTGACCGGGGTGCCGTCGGGCTTGCGTACCTGCGTCCAGTTATAATTGAAATGCGGCAGGGAATACTTCTCCGCCTTCTCTTCGTCAATATCTATCCCCAGTCCGGGTGCCTCATTGACAAACATATAGCCATTCTCCATGGTAGGGGTTCCGGGAAAGATCTCCCGGGTGAGTTCGTTAAAGGATACTGCCTCCTGAATACCAAAGTTCCACACTGCCAGGTCAATATGTGCATTGGCAGCATGACCGATCGGGGAGGTATCTCCGGGACCGTGCCAGGCCGTTCTTACATTGAACCATTCCGCCAGCCTGGCCACTTTCATGGCGGGACTGATCCCCCCGATCTGTGAGATGTGGATGCGTATGAAATCATACATCCTCTGACTGATTGGCTCCACCCATTCATGGGGATTGTTGAACAATTCACCCATGGCAATGGGAACCGCACTTTGCTGACGCAACATTTTAAACCAACCCATGTTTTCAGGCGAAAAAGGATCCTCAATGAAGAAGGGTCTGAACTCTTCCAGTTTTTTGATCAAGTCTATGGCATCCATGGGCTCGATGCGCTCATGGATGTCATGCAGAAATTCCAGCTCGTCCCCGAATCTTTTCCTGGCCAGTTCAAACATCCTGACTACACCCCTTTTATAGGCCTGTGCATCCAGGGTATTATCATCAGGCTGACCAAAGCCATGTTGTTTATAATCCGGCTGACGGGACAGATGGGTGGCACCATATCC
>CAYRLP010000135.1:5584-7037 GCA_964424935.1 uncultured Bacteroides sp. | reverse complement strand
CCGGTGTTTGGCGGAAAAGTTGGAGGTCATCTGTTTGATCCACTGATCGCTGACAGGATAGCAATCGGCATCCGTAAGCAGGATGTGATCGTATCTGGCCGCTTTGAGCCCGATGGTAAGAGCCAGTTTTTTTCCCCGCTTCAGTTTTTCGTCCTCCGGAATGGAGGTATAACGGAGATGACTGTACTCCGAGGCCAGTTCCATCAGGACCAGTTCGGTATCATCTGTGGAACTGTCGTTCACCACCACCACTTCAAATTCGGGATAATCCTGCCGGAGCACCAGGGGTAAATAACGGCTCAGATTTTCGGCTTCATTTTTCGCACAGATGATGACGGAAATTTTCCCCTTGAACGCTCTCCTTTTTTTTCTGTGATATCGCGGAACCCTGTTAAATACCAGGAGATACATTCCCAGCTGAAACAGGAATGTTAACAGGAATAAAGCAAGCAGGATCCAGTGGTGCAGGGGCGTCCCGGCGATAAACTCTCGAATATTCATGCAGCAGCAAATTTAGCTGGCAAAAGGAGAAAACAAAAAGCTGTTTTTCAACAATTGCTTATCTTTGGCTGATCTCATGAATGGCGTTGGAATTTAAAATATTACATCAGGACAAAGAGAGTCAGGCCAGGGCCGGCAGGCTTATTACGGATCATTCCGAGATCCAGACACCCGTATTCATGCCGGTAGGTACTACGGGCAGTGTAAAGGGTGTGCATCAGCAGGAACTTCAGGATGATACGGATGCTCCCATTATTCTCGGGAACACCTACCACCTGTACCTCCGACCGGGTCTTGAAGTGCTGAAGGAAGCGGGCGGACTGCACCGTTTCATGAACTGGAACCGGTCCATTCTGACCGATAGCGGGGGGTACCAGGTTTTTTCCCTGGCGGCCAACCGTAAACTGAAACCGGAAGGAGCCTGGTTCAGTTCCCATATCGATGGTTCCAAACACGTGTTCACCCCGGAGAACATTGTGGATACCCAGCGAATCATCGGGGCGGATATTATGATGGCCTTTGATGAATGCACCCCCTGGCCCTGCGACCTGAAATATGCGAAGCATTCTTTGCGTCTGACCCATCAATGGCTGGACCGGGGACTCCAGCGGTTCCGTTCCAGCGAGCCCCATTACGGGCACGCTCAGGCCTTTTTCCCCATTGTACAGGGTAGTGTGTACAGGGAACTCCGGAAGGAGTCAGCCACCTTTGTCGCAGAAAGGGAGGCAGACGGGAATGCTATCGGGGGCCTGTCCGTAGGGGAGCCTGCGGAAGACATGTATGCCATGATTGAGGTGGTCAATGAGATTCTGCCGGGAAATAAGCCCAGGTACCTGATGGGAGTGGGAACACCTGTGAACATCCTGGAAGCCATTTCGCTGGGTGTGGACCTGTTCGACTGTGTGATGCCCACACGGAACGGCAGGAACGGCATGTTGTTTACTTCGGAGGG
>CAYRLP010000135.1:0-5574 GCA_964424935.1 uncultured Bacteroides sp. | reverse complement strand
CATCAATATCAAGAACAGGAAATGGATGGACGATTTCACACCTGTCGACCCTGCAGGTCACAGCTATGTGGACAGGCAATATTCCAGGGCATATCTGCGTCATTTGATTGTATCGGGTGAGATGCTTGGTGCCCAGATCGCGAGTCTGCACAACCTGGCATTCTACCTGTGGCTGGTCCGGAGAGCATTTGAAGAGATTAAAAACGGCACATTCACTGTATGGAAGAAAAAAATGATACCGGCTTTAAGTACAAGATTATAAGGTTTTTTGGCCTTAAGATCCTGGATATTTATGTCATCCGGAAATTCCTCAGTACGTTCCTGTTGGCCATTGCTTTGATCCTGGCCATTGTCGTGATCTTTGATCTCTCCGAAAAGATTGATGATTTTCTTGAAAGTGGGGCCAAACTGAAGGCAATCCTCTTTGATTACTACCTCAATTTCATTCCGTACTTTGCCGTCCTTTTCAGTTCCCTTTTCGCCTTTCTGGCGGTGATCTACTTTACCAGCCGGATGGCCTATAACACGGAGATCATTGCCATTTTGAACAGCGGAATGAGTTTCCGCAGGTTGCTGGTTCCCTATTTTATAGCCGCCACACTGATAGCCGCAGCTTCATTCTACCTGAGCGACCAGGTCATTCCCCACGCCAATAAGGTAAAGCTGGATTTTGAGGAGCAGTATATCAAGAAGCGCCCTCCCCGGTTCAAAGCCAAGGACTTTCACCGGCAGATAGAACCCGGCGTCTATGTCTACCTGCATAGCTACAGCAATGTATCCAAGGTAGGCTACCAGTTTACCATTGAGAAGTTCGAGAACGGGGAACTGGTTTCCAAAATGGTGGCGGACCAGATCCGGTGGGATACAACCTACGACAAATGGAGGGCACGGAGGTATTACATTCGTACCATTGATGGCTTGCATGAGACCATTGAGGAGGGGAAGGAGATAGATACCACCCTGGCCATGCATCCGGATGATTTCAAGATGAGACCGACCATTGTGGAAACCATGAGTCTGAAGGAACTGGACGAGTTTATCCAGAAGCAGCGGATGCAGGGGGAGACCAATGTGACTTCCTACCTGATAGAGCGTCACAACCGCATTGCCTTTCCCTTTTCCACCTTTATTCTGACCCTGATCGGTGTGGCGGTGTCGTCCCGGAAGATCCGGGGTGGTATTGGTTTGCATATCGCCATTGGAGTGGTGATCAGTTTCACCTATATCCTGTTTATACAGTTCTCCAAACAGTTCGCCATTGGAGGAAAACTGCCGGTAATGGCAGCGGTCTGGATGCCCAATATCTTTTTTACCATTGTAGCCATTTTCCTGATGCGTCTGGCGCCCAGGTAGGTATTCTGCAGCAGCTTTTAACTAGGCTTTTTTTTGTAAGATTGTAACACTAACCAAAACTTAAAATATGTCCTCAGATAAAAAAGTATCGGACCTTCAGAAGCGCCGGGAACAGGTGCAGCTGGGCGGTGGTGAGAAGGCCATTCAGAAACAGGTGGCCATGGGAAAGCTGACAGCCAGGGAGCGGATTATCAAGCTGCTGGATGAAGGATCTTTCAACGAATATGACATGTTTGTGGAGCATGAAGCCAGGGATTTCGGCATGGACCAGAAGGTACTGCACGGTGACGGCGTGATTACCGGTACCGGCTCCATTGGTGGCAGGCCGGTCTGTATTTATGCCCAGGACTTTACCGTTGCGGGGGGGTCGCTGGGATTCATGCACGCCCGTAAGATCACCAAGATCATGGACCACTCCCTGAAGATGAGGAAGCCTCTGATCGGAATTAACGATTCGGGTGGGGCCCGGATTCAGGAAGGGGTGAACTCACTGGCGGGATACGGGGAGATTTTCTTCAGAAACACGCTCGCCTCCGGAGTGATCCCGCAGATCTCGGTCATTCTTGGTCCCTGTGCGGGAGGAGCGGTCTACTCCCCTGCGCTGACCGATTTTGTGTTTGTAGTTGACAGTATTTCCAAGATGTTCATCACCGGACCCGAAGTAATCAAGACGGTGCTGGGCGAGGATATCTCCATGGAGGAACTGGGGGGTGCCCGGGTTCACAGTGAAACCACCGGTAACGCTCACTTTTTCTCAGAATCAGAGGATGAATGTTTTGACCAGATCAAATCGCTGCTCAGCTATCTGCCCTGGTCCAATACGGATGTCCCGGCGCTGAAAGAGGTCCTGGAACCACGTGAAGAATTTGATATCTCGGGAATTGTGCCTGCTGAAAAAAGGCAACCCTATGATGTCCGGCATATTATCAGGGCCATTACCGACGGATCGGATTTTTTCGAGATCCAGGAACAATGGGCGGCCAATATCGTAATCGGATTCGGCACTCTGAACGGACGCACGGTGGGTTTCGTGGCCAATCAGCCCCTGGTCCTGGCCGGGGTGCTCGATGTGGATTCTTCCGACAAAGCAGCCAGGTTCATCCGGTATTGCGACGCATTTAACATTCCCATTATCACGCTGGTGGACCTGCCCGGTTATCTCCCCGGAGTGGATCAGGAACATGCAGGGGTCATCCGCCACGGGGCAAAGGTGTTGTACGCATACAGTGAGGCGACCGTACCAAAGATAACCGTGATCCTTCGCAAAGCTTACGGAGGGGGCTATATTGCCATGAACTCCAGGCATCTCCGTGCTGACTTTGTATTCGCCTGGCCCGATGCCGAGGTAGCGGTAATGGGTCCTGAGGGTGCGGCCAACATCATCTTCCGGAAAGAGATTGCCACAGCCGAAAACCCGGACGAAATGCGGGCACAGAAGGTTCAGGAATATAAGGAGAAGTTTGCCAATCCCTATGTGGCTGCAGCCAAGGGATATATCGACTCTGTGATTGAACCGGAGGAGACAAGGAATTCATTGCTTCATGCACTGGGCGTTTCCGGAGGGAAGAGTGTAGGCATGCCAATGAAAAAACATGGGATCCCCCCATTTTAAAAATAGCATATGAGTCAGCATAAATCCTCATCAAACAAGGAGCCGGCCGCAAAAGCCGGTATGGAATCATTGCAGGTGGGAAGTGTGGTATACCAGACCAGGCTCACCGACAAGTACAGGAACCGGCCCACCTGGAAGCGGCCCGATATGAAGCGGATTGAAGCCGTCATCCCGGGAACCATACAAAGGATTATGGTCCGGGAGGGGCAGGAGGTGAAAGCCGGAACACCGCTTCTGATCCTGGAGGCCATGAAAATGAGAAACGAGGTGATTTCCACAATGGATGGTGTGGTGAGGAAGATCCATGTGAAAGAAGGGGAAATGGTTCCCAAATTTCAATTACTGGCAGAACTGGACTAGGCGGCTCCCTGCCAGATGACAAAGTCGCGGAACTCTCCGGGGAGTTCGGGAGGGGCCTCAAAGATCCCATACAGGGATGAACCACTGCCACTCATGGATGCGTACAGGGCGCCGGCACGGTAAAGGGCCTGTTTGAGTTCCTGCAGAAGTGGGTGTAAGTCAAAGGCACTTATTTCAAAATCATTTACGACCGTATCCCTCCATTTATTCACAGGTAAAGTAATCAGTTCTTTCAGATGTATCGTGGGGATCGCGGGTGTTACGGCAGCGTAGGCGTCCGCCGTGGATACAGGAATGCCCGGAAAGAGGATAACCAGGTAGTGGTCCATCAGAGACAGCCTTACCCGGCTGAGTATTTCGCCCCTGCCTTCCATCAGCATGGGTGAATCATGCAGAAAGAATGGGCAGTCGCTTCCCAGCCGGGCTGCCAGTGTTTCCATTCTTTTTACGGGGACATGGGAACCGGGAAAACCATTCAGTGCTTTCAGGACAGCGGAGGCGTTGGAAGAGCCTCCACCGAGACCGGACCCCACAGGAATCTGCTTATGCAGATGGATGGCCACAGGTGGCAGCTCCCGTTCTTCTGCCATGAGTTTCCAGGCGCTGATGCATAGGTTTCGATCCGTATCGTTTTCAAACCGGATGCCGGACTGGGAGAATTGAAGCGGTGCTTCGTCACCGGACCGCTGATTAATTTCGATGATATCACATAGACCAATGGGAACCATCACCGACCGAAGGTTATGAAAACCATCCTCCCTTCGTTCCAGGATCTGCAGTCCCAGGTTGATTTTTGCAGGTGAAAAGTAGATCATCCCTGCTAAAGATAGATCATTTTTCAACATGTGTTAATTAAAACTTCGGAGCCTGTGTGCAAAAGTAAAACCGGAGCTTCAAAGCACCCCTGAAAGCGGATGCTTACCTTTAAAGCCCAAATCAGAAACATATGGCCAAACAGTCTTACACCCCCCCGAAAAAGAATCCGGCAATCGCCATGGACTATGGTAAAATTCCGCCCCAGGCCCTGGACCTGGAGGAGGCTGTTCTCGGGGCCATCATGTTGGAAAAGGACGCCATTCTTTCAGTGCTGGATATCCTGGAACCTGGCAGTTTTTATAAAGAGGCACATCAGACCATTTTCGAGATTGCTCAATCCCTGTCCCAGCAGGAAAAGCCCATCGACCTGCTTACGGTCACCGAGGAGCTGCGCAAACATGAAAAACTGGAAGCGGTGGGGGGAGCGGTATATATTTCACAGCTTACTTCACGGGTTGGATCTGCCGCACACCTGGAATACCATGCCAGGATTGTGGCCCAGAAATATATCCAGCGGGAACTGATCCGGGTCTCATCTGAAATTCAGGAGCGCGCTTTTGATGAAGGATCTGATGTGGACGATTTGCTGGATTTTTCAGAAAGGGAGCTGCTGAATATTGCCGAAGGGCATATAAAGAAAGAAACCATCAAGCTAAGCAATCTCATCAAGTCCGCCCTGGAACATATCGAGGAGGCCGGAAAAACTAAAGATAGCCTGAGCGGGGTACCTTCTGGCTTTACCCGCCTCGACCGGCTGACCTCCGGCTGGCAGAAGTCGGACCTGATCATCCTGGCGGCCCGTCCCTCCATGGGAAAAACCGCTTTTGTACTCTCCATGGCGCGGAACATGGCTGTGGATCACAGCCGCCCTGTGGCCTTTTTCTCCCTGGAGATGTCCTCCATCCAGCTGGTGAACCGCCTGATCATTGGAGAGACCCAGCTGGCCTCCGATAAAATCCGGACAGGAAACCTGGAGAACTACGAATGGGAGCAGCTTGAATACAAGATCAAGGACCTGGAGCAGGCCCCCATTTATGTGGACGATACTCCGGCCATCTCCATCTTTGAATTCCGGGCCAAGTGCCGGAGGCTCAAACAGAAATATGATATACAGGCCGTGGTCATCGACTACCTGCAGCTGATGACCGGATCCAAGGACACGGGCAGCCGGGAACAGGAAGTTAGCAACATTTCCCGCTCCCTGAAGAGCGTGGCCAAGGAGCTGGATATTCCCGTCATCGCCCTCTCGCAGCTGAACCGGAGTGTGGAGATGCGTTCCGGGAATAAGCGGCCACAGCTTTCCGACCTCAGGGAATCGGGGGCCATTGAACAGGATGCCGACCTGGTGCTTTTCATTCATCGGCCCGAGTATTACGGAATGGATGTGGATGAGGAAGGCAACTCCCTGAAAGGGGTTGCAGAAATCATGGTGG
>CAYRLP010000134.1:0-7050 GCA_964424935.1 uncultured Bacteroides sp. | reverse complement strand
CCGGCCTTGACGTCCCTGACCTTGTCGATGGCCTTGTTCCCGGCCGCCAGCAAGTCATCGTGAGGAAGATCCTTAAGTTTTTCCAATTCCGATTTGGAAAGGCCCAGGACATCCAGCAGGGCAAGTCCCACCCTGGAGGTCAGTGCCGGATCCCGGAAAGTGGGTTTCCCGCCACTTTGCATGATGGCATGATGGAACAAACCCCTGGCTGAAGGGGCATACATGAGGGTGGCCACCTTACCGGCCCCACCGGATTGTCCGAATATGGTTACGTTACCGGGATCACCGCCAAAGTTGGCAATGTTGTCACGCACCCACTCCAGGGCCATGACAATATCCATCATGCCCACGTTGGCCGACATGGCGTATTTTTCATCCACGGAAGAGAGGTCGAGGAAGCCCAGCACGTTCAGCCGGTGGTTGAGGGATACGACCACCACATCCTGGCTTCCGCTGAGGCTCTCCCCGTCATAGGAAGGCAATTCGCAGGACGATCCGGCCGTGTAGCCGCCCCCGTGTAACCATACCATGACCGGGCGCTTTTTACCATCGTTGATCCCCGGTGACCAGACATTCAGGTTCATGCAATCCTCTTCCTTCATGAACCAGAAGTTGTGTTGCTGCGCGAACTCCAGCTCGTCCGAAAGGATCATGGATGCCACGTTGATGGGGCACACCGGACCGTAGGACCTGGAGCTGCGGACGCCCTCCCAGGATTCTGGTTTGGTGGGAGGCATGAACCGTTCCGCCACGGCATATGGGATCCCTTTAAAGTTATAGATCCCTTTATGAACATAACCGATCACGTCCCCTGATTCGGTGCTGGTAAGCGCGGTCTCGGAATTGGCTATCATCGGATGGGAACCTGAAAGGGCATAGGGATCGGACAGGGATCCCTGTTGCTGGCAGGCGGATAACAATAGCAGCCCTGTCCCAAGGAACAGGCAGTTCTTTAAAAGACTTTTCATAATTAAGTATTTTAGGATTTAAGGAATTCACGAATTTCTTAGGCAAATCTAAATATAAAAACTGCCGGAGGATCTTTTAAAAGTATAGAATCATATCGAAAGAATAAGGTTTAAAGCAGAATTTTCCCGGACAGCTATCCAACTTACATTATATACTATTATACAGTCCCGGAATTCTTTTGTGTGCTTCCTGCTTTTCTCAAGGAAATGAATGCAAAAGCCGTTAATTTAGAATCGATAAATATTGTTAACAAAAGTTAAAATTGGATTACGGGAAATAACCTATTTTCCTGAAAATTTCTTTAATTGTGTGCAGAACTAAACTTAAACAACACCCTAATCAATTAAACCTTGCATGCAGAACAACTGATTCTGTGTGAATTATGCCTACTACTAACCCTAAAAACTATTCTGCCATGCGTATTTCATTCAAATGGAAGAGTGCCTTCGTCTCTCTCTTCCTGATTAGCTTTGCTATCTGCACAGCGT
This sequence comes from uncultured Bacteroides sp., assembly GCA_964424935.1. Lineage (GTDB taxonomy): Bacteria > Bacteroidota > Bacteroidia > Bacteroidales. The sequence continues at coordinate 5,593 of CAYRLP010000134.1, read as the reverse complement.
ACGCCCAGCCCAGGACGGTGACCGGTACGGTGACCTCCGAGGACATCGGGCCCCTTCCCGGAGTAAACATCGTGATCCAGGGAACTGTTCAAGGCGCAGTGACTGACGTGGACGGACATTACACTATTCAAGTACCCGGACCAGAAGCCGTACTGGTATTCTCCTATGTCGGGTATTCCACAATGGCCATAACCGTAGGAAGCCAGACAACAGTGGATGCTGTACTGGTTCCGGACGTGACAGCGCTCGATGAGATTGTCGTCACCGGTTATACTGCGGTAAGAAAATCGGATATTACCGGAGCGGTGTCCATTGTTGAAACGGATGATATGAACGAGATCACCTCGGCCAGTGTCCTGCAGAAACTGGAAGGACGTGCCGCAGGGGTATCGGTCAATATCAATGGGCAGCCCGGCGGCCGGAGTACGGTCCGTATACGGGGGATCAGCTCTTTTACGGACAATAGTCCACTTTATATCATAGACGGGGTTCCCTTTGAGAGTGAACAACTTCTCTATCTAAATCCCAACGATATTGAGTCGATGCAGGTGCTGAAGGATCCCTCCACGGCTTCGGTATATGGTTCCCGTGCCAACAACGGGGTAATTATCATTACGACCAAGAAGGGACAGAAAGGGAAAGCCAGGCTAAGCGTGGATGTGAACGTGGGTGTTGCCAGCCCAGTAAAAGGCCTGAACCAGATCCTGATCCAGGATGCACTGGATTACCATGAGATCGTCAAGCAGAGCTCTGAAAATGCCGGACTGGCAGTACCTACCAATATTTACGGGGATCCCAATAATCCGACCATTCCCAACTACATCTGGCCCAATGACGGGGTTAACCAGACCATGACCGTGGACGAAAGCACCTACTCATGGTACGACAACCTGATCATGCCGGCATCCACAGGAACTGACTGGTGGGATGAAGTATTCGATCCCTCCCTGGTCCAGGACTATAACATCGGGATGAGCGGCGGTACCGACAACGCGGTCTACAATATAAGTCTCCAGTATTACAACCAGGACGGTACCATGAAGCATAACTGGATGGACCGCATCTCACTCCGGGCCAATACAGAATATAAGTTCGGACGGTTCAGCATTGGGGAGAATATCTCTTTCGCCCGGGTCAACAATGTGGGAGGTCTTGGAAGTTACGGCTTTAACGGTAATATGGGTGAAGGTTCCGTAGTGAACAATATCATTAAGATGCAACCGGTCATACCCGTATATGATATAGATGGGTATTTTGCAGGGGCCAAGGCCAATAACCTGGGGAACGGAACCAATCCGGTCCGGATGGCCTACTACAACAAGGATAATGTGACCACTTCCAATTCAGTGGTCGGAAATGTGTTTGTTGCAGTGGATATCATTGAGGGATTGCAGTTTAAAAGCAGCATGGGAGCAACTATGCAGAGTTCAATCTACAAAGGATTTAACTACCCTACTCCTGAAAACTCGGAACCTACCATCATCTGGAGTATGAATGAGAATTATGCTACTATGTTGGAGTGGACCTGGACCAATACCCTGAACTATGTAAATTCCTTCGGTAACCATAACATCAATGCCCTGGCAGGTTATGAGGCCATTGATTACAAGCGGAACTCCATGAACGCATCCATGGCCGGATATGTATCCACCGACCTGGCCGCTTGGTATATCCAGGATGCACTGGGCGATCCCGGCACAAAAAATGTGAACAGTTACGGGAGCGTTAATTCGCTGGTATCCATGTTTGGAAAAATTGATTACAATTTTGCCAGCAGATACTACCTGAGCGGAACCATCCGCCGGGACGGTTCCTCCAAATTCGGTGAAAACAACCGCTTCGGGATCTTCCCTGCCTTCAGCGCAGGATGGCGTATCTCGGAAGAAGGCTTCATGAGCAACCTGACCTGGCTGAGTGACATGCGGATCCGCGGGGGTTGGGGGATTACCGGAAACCAGGCCATTCCGTCCGGAAGGACCGCAGCGCAGTTTGGAGGCAGCACGGGTTCCACCTTCTATGACATCAACGGAACCAACACCTCCATCGTGACCGGGTACCGGCTGACGGCCATCGGGAATCCCGACCTGAAGTGGGAGGAGAATGTATCCACCAATATCGGGTTCGACCTCTCCCTGCTGGAGCGGAGGATCAATGTGGTCTTCGACCTGTACCAGCGTACGGTGAATGACCTGCTTTACGGACCCCGGATCCCAGCCACTGCAGGTAGTGCAAGTCCGCCCATTGTCAACATCGGTACCATGCAGAACAAGGGATTCGACTTCTCCGTGGGCTACCGCAGCCAGCTGGCCGGGAAGTTCCAGTGGGAAATTGAACTGATCGGGAGCCACTATAAGAACGAGATCGTGAAGATTGACGGGGTACAGGAGTTCTTTTACGGACCGCAGGGTGGCCGGAAGGGTACCTTTGTGATCAACGAGGTGGGGTCTCCCATTGGCTCCTTCTTCGGATATGTTCAGGATGGGATCTTCCAGAACCAGGGTGAAGTGGATGCCCATGTCAACCAGATTGGAAAGGATGTTGGACGATTCCGCTTTGAGGACGTGAACGGCGACGGAGATATCAATGCGGATGACCGGACAATCATCGGAAACCCGCATCCCGATTTTACGGGAGGCCTGAATTTCAATGCCACCTACGGGAACTTTGATCTGAGCCTATTCTTATTTGGTTCCTACGGCAACGATATCTGGCAACAAAACTACGAGTTCACCGTGTTCAGGCTGTACAGCACCAATGTACGGCAGGACCGCCTGACCGACTCCTGGACCCCGACCAACACGGGTGCCAAATATCCCCAGCTGGACCAGAATGACCAGTACAGTGACGCGTACAGCAGCTTTTACCTGGAGGATGGTTCATACCTGAGACTCAAGAACCTGCAAATCGGTTACAACCTTCCGAAGATGGGCTGGTTCCAGAATATCCGGGTCTATATCCAGGGACAGAATCTGTTCACCCTGACCAAATACACCGGTCTCGATCCGGCACTTCCCACCATCAGTACGTCGGGATCTTCCGGGAACCAGTCAGACCAGGCGATGGGGATCGACTATGGACCCTATCCGGCCAACCGGATCTTCTCCATAGGAATTAATGCTAACTTTTAAACTTTAGAGCGATGAAGAAGATAACCATAACACCAGCTATTGTCGCTATATCTTTCATGCTGCTATTTGCTTGTAGCGAAGATTTTCTGAACAGGCCGGCCCAGGGGAACCTGGACGCAACCACCCTGGCCAACCAGGCAGGAGTGGAAGGGAACCTGATCTCTGCTTATGCCCTTCTGGATGGGAATTTGTCCGGGGGGGGCAGCAACTGGATCCTTGGCAGCGTGTCCTCCGATGATGCCTATAAGGGATCGGAACCGGGCGACGTGCAGGCTGCCACGGACATTGAATTGTACCAGTGGTCCACCGGTCTGGCCGATGGAACTTTTAATACTGCATGGTCAGTCGAATATGATGCCATCAGCCGCTGCAATGCCACCATCAACCTGTTGATGACCGTGGAAGGGATCCCCCAGAGCGATCAGGACCGGATCATGGGAGAAGCACTGTTCTTAAGGGCATTCTACCATTTCGAACTGTATAAGTTCTTCCAGAATGTTCCCTACTACACGGAAGAAGACGTGGATTACTACAAAACCAATGTGGGGGTAGATGTCATTGGTCAGGTCCTTTCCGACCTGGATGAAGCCATCAGCCTTCTTCCGGAAACACAGGCCAATGTGGGGAGGGTCAATCGGTGGACAGCCAAAGCCCTTAAGGGGAAGGTCCAGGTATGGAATGAGGACTGGTCGGGAGCCCTTACAACGCTTACAGACGTGGTCGACAACGGGCCCTATGCACTGGAGGATAATTACCATTTTGTATTTGATGTGGCCCATAACAACGGACCCGAAACCGTTCTTGCTTTCCAGGCTTCGGCAAATGACGGGGATCCAAACGGATCCAACGGAAATGCTACGGACCGCCTGAACTTCCCCCACAGCGGAAGCCCCTTCGGATGCTGCGGCTTCCATCAGCCCACCCAGAACCTGGTAAATGCCTTCAAGGTGGATGCCAACGGGCTGCCCTTCCTGGATGGAAGCTGGAACGATGCGGAGTATGACCCGGCTAGCGACCCGGTGGATCCGCGTCTTGACTGGACCGTGGGACGGGACGGGGTAGCCTTCCTGGACTGGGGAATACATGAGGCCGGCTGGATCAGGGACCGTGCATGGGCCGGGCCCTACAGTATCAAGAAGACCGTGTACGAACAGGCTTCCGGGGCCGGAAGTGCCGTGGGCTGGGCCCCCTACCAGCTGAATTCACTGAACAGGCACCTGCTTCGTTATGCAGATGTCATGCTCCTTCTGGCGGAAGCAGAGATCCATCAAGGCGACCTGGATGGTGCACGTGACCTGATCAACCAGATCAGGACCCGGGCAGGCCAGGGTGCACAGGGACCGGATGGCGGTCCGATGGTGGTTCCTATCAATGATGCCAGCATCACCTGGGCTACCTATAGCGTGGGGACCTACCCGGCTGGGGGCTGGGATGCCACCACCGCCATGGAGGCTTTGAAGATGGAGCGGCGCCTGGAACTGGGCATGGAGGGACACCGTCTTTTCGATTTGAGAAGATGGGGCGATGCCATTACGGTATTGAACGATTACATAGCCGTAGAATCCACCAGGAGAAACTATCTGACTGCCGCGTTTACCTTTGAAGAAAAGCATATGCTCTTCCCGTTGCCGGTAACTCAGATCGAAGTGAGTAAGGTGGAGGGTGAAGACAGGCTGGTACAGAATCCAGGTTGGTAGTCGTTTACGCATAATTCCATATAAATCCCGGAGGGAAAATCAGCGATTTCTTTCCGGGATTTTTCTATATGTTTATTTTTAGGGCTCGATTGTTGACTGTTGAAACTCTTTATGTAGTTTATGAATTCCACCAGACCACCGGTTATTTTTCTTCTTTCCGTGATGCTTTTATTCGCTTCATGCACGGGCAAGGAAACTCTGTTTCGCCGGATCAAGGCCGGAAGAACAGGGATCACCTTCTCTAACAGGCTCACCGAAAGTGACCAGTACAACATCCTGAATTTTGAGTATATCTATAACGGGGCAGGGGCGGGCATAGCCGATTTTAACAACGATGGCCTGCAGGACCTCTTTTTTTCAGGGAACATGGTGGATAACCAGTTGTACCTGAACCAGGGGAACTGGAAATTTAAAAACATCTCTGAATCGGCCGGCATTGAAGGGGCCGGCCGGTGGAGTTCAGGGGTGGCCGTGGTGGATATCAACAACGACGGATGGCTGGATATCTACGTATGTGCCACCACCTATAGACCGGGTTCAAGAAGGGCCAACCAGCTTTTCATCAATCAGGGCGGAGGGAACGGGGAATCCCCTCAGTTCCTGGAAATGGCTGAAGCCTATGGGATTGCCGACACAAGCTATTCCGCTACGGCTGCATTCTTTGATTATGACAACGACGCGGACCTGGATCTGTATATCGCGGTCAATCAATTTGATACCAGGCTGGCTCCCAACGGTTACAGGGATGAGCTGCATCCCACGGCAGAG
>CAYRLP010000133.1:5511-7066 GCA_964424935.1 uncultured Bacteroides sp. | reverse complement strand
GGTCCAGGGCAAAGAGGTAGCTGTTTCCCTCTTCTTCCCCGTTGACATACAGTCCCTCCGAGGTAACGGCAGGGGCGGCAAAGCCCCTGCCCAGTCCTTTAAAGGTCCAGAGAAGTTCGGGACCTTCCTCCGGCCACTGATCCATCAGTTCTGATTCTTTAAATACCCCGTCGCGGTTTTCCCCTCTCCACTGAGCCCGTTGGTGGGGATTCTCCCTGGAGCAGCCATGGATCACTCCAAAGGCAAACACCGAAAATAAAATGGCTAAATATTTCATGGTCCCATAAATCTACGGAAACTCGGGAAACAAGCCATATGAATTCAGCCCTTCTTCCTGAACCACCCTTTCATCTTATCGCGCAGCAGAAGGACCACCTCTTTGCCAAGAAAGAAGAGCGATCCGTAGAAAAGAACCTCTCCCGTAATAAAGACACCCAGGATAATTCCCCCTGTCTGGGTTGCCTTCAGCCCGAGTACCTTTCCTATGGCTCCTCCGATTAATGGGGAACCCACAATCAGCACATAGCTGGTGATCTGCACCGCCAGCATGGCTTTTTTGAACGGGGTACTGACCAGGTCACGGATGGACCGGGTGCCGGATCCAACCTTACTGTGCACTTCCGTCTTACTTTGCTCTTCCGCTGTACTATGAATCTCCTCCGATTTCATATTAGAAAGATAAACAACCTCGGTCTATTTTTGTTGAACCGCGAATAGTCTCAGCGATCCTGCCGCAATGACCACCATGGCTCCGCCGTTCAGCAGATTGATGCATACAAAGGTCAGAAGATCGATCTGAAACAGGTACCCGATCCCGGCGAACAGGCAGGAGATGCCGTTCAGCAAAAAGACATATCTCAGGAATTTTCCGGATTTGTTGCCAGAAAAGAAAGGCATCATGAAGAGCGAGGAGAGGCCCAGGAAAAGGGTCCAACCCAGCATATCAATGGAGGTCATGACCGAAAGCGGGTTGGCCTGGATGAAGTGCTCCATGCCCTCCCAGTTTCCCACGGCCAGGTTGAGCCGTACTGTACTCAGTTGCACAAAATAATGGAGGCTCGAAAGGATGGCGAATCCCAGTGCAAAAAGGAGACTGATCCGGCCCGGGCCTTTAGCGGAGGATGGGCTGATTTCATAGTAGCCATGAATGATCAGCAGCCAGGCGGGACCTGTCAGCAGCATAAACAAATAGGCCAGGTGCTGGTAAAAGTGATTGCCGGAATGGTAGTGGACCAGATAGTCCTCCAGGTTGGTCCAGAAATAGAGGGGGGACTGCATGGCAATGGCAACGAAAGACAGGATCCATACAGAAAATGCGATCAATAAAAACAGGGCGGCCCAACGGCCAATCTTAATGGATATATTATTCATGATTTCAGGTTTGATGATGAATACTAGGTGATAGCTTTAGACAGACTTATGCTTTCAATTCATCATCCTGATTGTCGGGAGCTTGTGGAATGAAGTAATGGGGTATTAAATTCTCTTTCAGTTGGAGAAAGATCCTTTCCTGTTGGTGGAATTTTGTATGGACCCTATGATTGAGTGTGTGATG
>CAYRLP010000133.1:0-5494 GCA_964424935.1 uncultured Bacteroides sp. | reverse complement strand
ACAAATATCAGGGTCAGCATCAGAAAGCAGAGACTGACAAATGCCCTGACCGATCCCGGCCATATATGATCCGATGGCTGCATATCTGACAAATATATGGTTTTTGCAGGGTTCAGGCTGCGGGTTCCATGGAATACTTACTCTCTATGCCTCGTTCAGGACCTCCGAAGGTTTTTGTTGCAGGGATCTCCAGATCCCGATCATGGTGGCCGCAATGGTGATCAGGATCCCCAGTATCCCTCCCAGCGCGAAAAACCACCAGTAAAGATCGGTGCGGAAAGCAAAAGTGCGCAGCCAGCGTTCCAGGAGTAAAAAAGAAAAGGGGATGGCAACCACGACCGCAATCCCGATCCGCTTCAGGATATCCAGGTTGGCCAGCAGGATAATGCTCTGGAAAGAGGCCCCGAAAACTCTTCTGATGGTCAGGTCCCTCACTTTCCGTTCCACAGAGAACCGGGCCAGGCCATAGATACCGAGGCAGGAAATAAGCAAGGCCAAAAAGGAGAAGGATCCGAGGACCCGAGCCAGCCTGATATCTTTGGCGTACATCTGATCCACTTCGTCCAGCAGGAATTCGTAGGAGAAGGGGAAGTCGCCTGCGAAATTCCGGAAGGTTTCCCGGATAAACTCAATGGTCTGGGACTGGTTTTCCGGGGAGATCCGGATGAAAACATAACGCAGGTGCCGGTAGTTTAAGGGATTGATGGTGACCACATGTGGCATGATTTCGGAATGAACCGAGATATGATGGTAGTTCTTAAACACCCCCAGTATCTCTCCTTCGTTTCCCCACATATTCAGCTTATCGCCCACCGGGTTTTCCTTCCCAAGCAGTTTACAGGCTTCCTCATTGATCAGGAACCGGGGATAATCGGCCCTGATGCTGTCGGAAAACAAGCGGCCGTATACCGTCTCAAATCCAAAGAAGGAAGGGAAGTTGGGCAGGCAGATGGAATACCGGACCAGCGGATAGGTTGAGGGATCCCTTCCCGGCCAGTCGATGTTGGTTTTGTAATCTTCATTGATAGGATTCATCTGGCCAGCGGTGACTTCCAGGATGGCTGAATGATTCTCCAGTTCATCCATGAACGCATTCAGCTGACGACCCAGTTGCTGATTCAGGGGAACTTTGACCACGTGCTCCACATCGACTCCGGGGGGCGTGTTTTTAGCATAGTGAACCTGCCGGATCACTACCATGGTGGAGATCAAAAGGCAGACCGAGATGGTGAATTGCAGAATGGTGGTTACAAGAAGAACGTTTGACCTGCTTTTTCCTTTTACAAAGGTGTCACGCATAATGGTCGAGGGATTGCCCCGTGTAAATACCAGGACAGGGTATGTTACGCTGAGCAGACTGAACAGCAGGATGAGCAGGGCAAAGCCCGCCAGGATGAGCGGATGTTCTTTATACCCGATCTGGACAGAACTGTCAAACAGCTCGCTTAAGCGGGGAAGAAGCAGTTCCGTCAGGAACAGGGCCAGAAGCATGGCGGCCGTGGTTTGGATCAGGGTTTCAGCAATCAACTGGTTCCTCAATACCCTGGGTGTGGCACCGATGATCTTCCGCATCGCCATTTCCCGGATCCGTTTGGTGTAATTGGCCGTGGACAGGTTCATGTAATTGATGGCTACTATGACCAGAATCAGAAGCAGGAACTCTTTTCTCTTTCCAAATGCCAGGTTAGCCTTCTCCACTGCCAGCAATTTCAGCTGATGATTGCCCGGAAGTTCGCTGGGAAGGGTTTCATTGAAATAGGTGACCAGTTTGCTTTCAAAGGCTTTTTTATCCTGTTCAGGATAGAACAGTACAAAAGAAGGGTCCCTCCAGGTCCAGCTGTCATCAATGCTTGCAGGGGTGGGAAGGAACAGGTCGTAGTGGAATTGGGTATGGTCCGGGATATCCACCACGCCAGTGATTTCAAGCAGATCAGATGCGTTCATCAGGATCTGCCTGCCCACCGGATTTTCGTCTTTGAAGTACTTCCGGGCCAGGGTTTTGCTCAGGATCACCCCATTGGGACGATCCAGTTCATCCTGCCCGGTGCCGTGAACCGGGTTAAAAGAGAACATATGGAAGAATCCGGTATCGACCAGTGCCAGCCTGGTTTCGTAGACCGGTTCGTTGTCCGGGTCTTCGGGATAAAAGTCAAAAGAGGAATTTATCTGGGTTTCCATCCTAACCAGGCGGGAATAATTCTGAATCTCCGGAAAGGTATTCTTCATCACCGGGGCCAGGGCATAGGGCGTGTTGGGATCCAGGATTCCAGTAGGAAACTGGATTACCAGCTGAAAGAGCCTGCCCTTATGCTCATGGAACCGGTCCACCGAATACTCTGACCGAATCCAGCTGAACACTACTACAAAAGCGGTTAATCCCAATACCAGACCAAGGAAATTGATCAGGGTTGATCTCCGGTTCTGAATCATGATCCGCAGGATCATTTTAATGTGTGAGAAACTCATGGGCGTTGTTTCTGACAAAAGACCAAAAGGAATGCCAATCGGGTTAATATACTGATTTAATTTGAATTAGATAGATTTTATTAAGAAACTTAAAATGAAATATGACTTAAAATTGGACAATTAATTCAAAAAATATAACTTGTGTTCATAAAATGTAGTAAAATTGGACATTTTAAAGAACACACTCCTTCTTGTCGATGACAATCCGGCGGTGCTTGCCTCCCTGGGCCAGCTTCTTGAATCGGAGGTGGAGAAAGTGATCGGGATCAAATCGCCCGAACTGATTCCCGGGATCCTGGCGACCTCGGAAGTCGATTTGATAATTATGGACATGAACTTCAGCAGGGGAGCCACCGACGGGCGGGAAGGGATCGCCTGGCTGAAAAACATCCTACACGATGATCCGGATGCCGTGGTCCTGATGATTACGGCCTATGGAGAGATGGAACTCGCCGTGGAAGCCATGAAATGCGGGGCCACCGATTTTATTAACAAACCATGGGACAACGACAAGCTGGTGGCCACGGTCCGTTCCGGAATCATGCTGAAGGAATCCAGGAAAAAGATACGGCAATTACAGTCGAAACAGGATCACCTGAGCCAATGCATTGATACAGGTCATGAAACGCTCCACGGAAAATCCCCCGAAATGCTGCAGGTGAAGGAAACCATCCGGAAAGTGGCGCCCTCCGATTCAAATGTTCTGATACTGGGTGAAAACGGTACGGGCAAGGAGTTGATCGCCAGGGAGATCCATCGTGCTTCCAGCCGTTCACGGGAGGTTTTTGTCCATGTGGATCTGGGAGCCATCAGCGAATCTTTATTTGAAAGCGAATTATTCGGTCATGTTAAGGGAGCGTTTACGGATGCCAAAACAGATAAGCCCGGTAGAATTGAGATTGCCTCGGGAGGGACTCTCTTCCTGGATGAGATCGGAAACCTGCAGCCCGCCATGCAGACAAAACTGTTGAACGTCCTTCAGAACCGTGTAATCTACAGGATCGGATCCAATAAACCGCAACCGGCAGATTTCCGGCTGATCTCGGCCACCAACCAGGATCTTGAAAAGCTGATAGCTGAGAAGCGATTCCGGGAAGATCTTTATTACCGGATCAATACCATTGAAATCACAGCCCCTCCGCTCCGGGAGCGGGGGCAGGATGTGCTGGATCTGTCCAGCTATTTTCTTGAAAAATACAGGATAAAACATCACAGGGAGGGGTTGCTTTTTTCCGGAGAAGCCCTGCAGGCCATCCGGGACCAAAACTGGCCCGGCAATGTCCGGCAGCTGCAGCATAGTGTTGAACGGGCCGTATTGATGGCCGATGGGCGGAAAATAGAACCCTGGGATCTTTTTCCGGATGCTTCCGGGCAGACCAGTAGCACAGTATCCAGAAGACCCACCCTGGCTGAACTGGAGGAGCTTACCATACGTGAGTCCATCCTGCAGAACGGGGGGAACCTCTCCAAAGCGGCCCGTGAACTTGGAGTAGCGAGGTCGACGCTTTATAACAAAATGAAAGCTTACGGAATTTGAAAGATCCATGAACAGTCGAATATTTTTCAGCAATATTTTAGTACGTGTGGTGCTGATTATGGCCACTGCCTTTTTGTTTATCTGGTTAGCAGAAACACAGGTTGTGGAATTTGTGTTCACCCTGCTGGCCGGTGCACTGCTGATCCTCCTGCAGGTATACCTGCTCACCCGCTACGTCCTTGGGATCACCCGTGTCATGGAACAGTTCATAGACGCTATCGGCAGGGAGGAAACCCCTGAAATTCAATTTGGAACCGGCAAGGCGCTTTTTCAAAGGCTGAAACAGCACTCAAACACGATCAAACAGGCCCTGAATGCCCGAAGGCTGGAAAAGGAAAAAGGAGAGCGGATCCTGTTTCATGTGATCAATTCTGCGGATCCGGCCCTCTTTTGTTTCAATCAGCGAGGCGAGGTTGTTTTTATAAACGATTCGGCCAAGGCATTCATTTCCGGACAGGAACTGCATCATCTGGGTGAGATGGAGCGAATGAACCGGAAACTATGGGAGGCATTTGCCGAGCTGATGCCGGGAAGTCCCCGGGTAATCAGACTGAACCCGGTTTCCACCCCGGAAACTGGATTCACAAGGGAACAACTCACTTCCATAAGGGTGAAGGAAGTACGGATCTTTGATGAATACTACAAACTTTTCACCTTACAGAACATACAGGAAGAGCTTCATAAGAACGAGTCCGATTCGTGGCAGAAAATCATCCGTGTGCTGACCCATGAAATTATGAACGCAGTGGCTCCCATGCTTTCCCTGTCAAAATCACTTCAAAAACAGGTCAAGGCAGACACGATCAAGGATGTGTCCAGGATCCGTGACGGGCTCAGGATGATTGAGACAACCGGGAAAGGTTTAATAGATTTTATTGAGGAGTACCGGCGCCTCTCACTGCTTCCCCCTCCCAAAAAGGAAAAGCTGAAGATACAGAAAGCACTGGACGGAATTATTCTTCTATTCGATGACGAGGCCAGAGCGAATCAGGTCACGATCCATGTAAAGATGGAAGAAAGGGAGATGGAAGTGTTAGCGGATCCCCATCAGTTTGAAATGATCCTTCTGAACCTGCTCCGAAACTCCGTGGAGTCCTTCCCGGAATCTCAGGTTCAAAGAGATCTTTTCATCGGGGCTCAGATGCTGGGGAACAAGGTGCTGATTTCGGTCCGGGACAATGGAGCCGGTATGGAAGAGGAACTCCTTGACCAGGTTTTCGTTCCCTTCTTTTCCACCAAAGAGGGGGGATCCGGGATCGGCTTGAGCCTGGTAAGGCAGATCATGAACAACCATGAGGGATCCATCCAGCTGCAATCTGCGCCCGGAGAGGGTACGGTAGTTACTCTTGTATTTGCCTGAGCTCGCTATTCCAGCTCCTTTTCCATCTTCCGTTTCCCCAGGATGGTGAAGATGATGAAAAAGAACAGGATGATCCCGGAGATGGCGTAAACGGCGATCAGCTTGTCAAACAGTTCCCTGAAGGTGAGCCC
>CAYRLP010000132.1:0-7083 GCA_964424935.1 uncultured Bacteroides sp. | reverse complement strand
GTTCATCCAATACAGCCGTGGTTTCCATTTCAGGAACCACAGCCACCATCAACAGTGCCGGTGAAGTCTATATTTATGCAACTCAAGCAGGAGATGCTACTTATGTTTCAGCTACTTCCGAGCGTATTCAACTGGTAAACAAGGCTCCGGCGACCGTCTCGCTCATTGACCAGATGCATGATTATACGGGATCCGGAATCGCTGCAGACCTGACCACTGCACCAGCCGGTCTCAGTGTGCAGACAACATATGATGGTTCAACGGACCTGCCGGTGGATCTGGGCAGCTATTCCGTCGTCGCTGAGGTTATGGAGACAAATTACAGCGGCAGTGCCACGGCCACCCTGATGATTGCTGACCTGTCGGCACCCGTTCCGGATTTGGCCACATTGCCACTCCTGATCGACGAGTGTTCCATCACACCGATCCCCCCGACTGCCACGGATACCTATTCCGGAACGATCACCGGGACTACCGGAACCCCCTTCCCCATCACCACCCAGGGGACCACCGTGATCACCTGGACCTATGAGGATGCATACGGGAATGTAAGCACACAGAATCAGAATGTGGCTATCAATGATATCAGCAATCCGCTTGCACCCACGCTGAGCGATCAGACTGTAGGGTGTGGTGAAACCGTATCCGTTCCCACCACAACAGATGCCTGCGCAGGGACCATTGAGGGAACGACCTCCGATCCGGTATCCTTTACGGGTCAGGGAACCTATGTGATCAACTGGACCTTTGATGATGGAAACGGGAACAGTGTGGCCGCAATCCAGAATGTGCTGGTTGTGGATGTGATCCCGCCGGTTACCCCTGTTCTGGCTGACCTGACCGGTGACTGCTCCGTGACCGCTGTGGCACCTACGACCACAGATGCATGTGCAGGAATCATTACCGGGACCACCACGGATCCCCTGACCTATACCGTTGAAGGCAACTATACGATCAACTGGACCTTTGATGATGGAAACGGCAACAGCATCGTGGTTCCGCAGAATGTGATCGTTGCCGACCTTACTCCACCCCTCGCTCCCATTCTGTCTGACCTGACCGGGGAATGTTCGGTGACCGCTACGGTACCCACCACCACAGATGCCTGTGCAGGACTCATCTCCGGAACCACCACGGATCCCCTGACCTATACCGAACAGGGCAGCTATGTGATCAACTGGACCTTTGACGATGGGAACGGAAACAGCATTGTGGTTCTTCAGAATGTGCTTGTGGACGATGTGACCCCGCCGGTCATGACCTCACTTCCCGACCTGACCGGGGAGTGCTCCGTAACCGCTGTGGCACCATCCACCACCGATGCCTGCGCCGGTCTAATCACAGGAACCACTACCGATCCACTGACCTATGATACTGAGGGCATCCATGTCATAACCTGGACCTTCGATGACGGAAACGGAAACAGCATAGATGTTACGCAGAACGTGATCCTGGCAGATGTGACCGATCCGGTTGTCCCAAGCCTGCCTGACCTGAACGGGGAGTGTTCCGTAACCGCTGTGCCACCCACCACGACCGATAACTGTGCAGGTCTTATAACCGGAACCACTACCGATCCGATGGTCTACACAACCCAGGGAACCTATGTAATCAACTGGGCATTTGACGATGGGAACGGCAATATCATCTATGCAAATCAGAATGTGTTAGTGGCCGATCAAACACCTCCCACGGCGACAGCTCCCTCCAACGCAGTTACCTGTGACGGAAGAGTAAATTCCATTGGATTAAGCGGGATAGCGGACAACTGCAGTACCCCGGTGGTTAGCTATACCATAAGCGGGGCGACTACAGGAGCAGGAAGCGGTTCGAATGCCGGTTCGATATTGTTCAATCCCGGTATAAGCACCGTCACCTACACCGTCAACGACGGCAACGGCAACAGCAGCCAGTATGTGGTTACCGTGGATTACCAGGTCGTGGAGGACATCGTTGTGACGGTATCCGATGGTACGCTGACCTGTGAAAACAGCGGGAGTTACCAGTGGATCCGGTGTGAGGATAATTCCATCATTACCGGGGAGACAGGCAGTAGCTTCCAGCCGGATGAACCAGGAGAATACGCCGTCATCCTGACCCAGGGAAGCTGCTCCGACACTTCTGCGTGCTATTCGACGAATCAGACCGGTATCGGAGATGAGCGCTCCCAGGAATTAACCATCTATCCGAATCCGGTCCATGACTATCTTACCATGGAAACGAGCGGAGAACAGACCCATGTTACCATCCGGATCGTGGATATGACCGGACAGATCGTACAGGTGGAAGAGATGGAACGGTTCACCAGAACAGAACTGGAACTCAGGGAGCTTAAAACCGGGCTGTATATGATCCAGATCCACAGCGATCAGATGAACCGTGTGGTAAGGATCATCAAGAAATAGAATAAGAATTCATCCCGTATACGAAAGAGGCTGTCCACCTAAGGCGGATGGCCTCTTTCAATTATACCAGCTTCCGAATCGAAATAACCCGGTTCCATCGATCAATTTTCCCGATTTATCTATTTTCCTTTCTGCATACCGGTTCTTTGACTACATTTATTCTGATAAAAAATCAGAACTAAAATGAAACAGAAAAACCTTTCCCTCATCCATATGTGTATGATGGGTATTCTGTTCGGCCTGGTAGTCCATGTGATGGCACAAAACGCTCCACAACTGAACAGATCCAATGTAAAACAGGTTGTTGCAGCCATGACCCTTGAAGAGAAAGCAGCTCTGGTGGTCGGAACCGGAATGAACTTCCAGATGCCGCCTTCTGCCGGCGAAGGCGGGCCGGGCGGTCCGCCCGATGCAGCCGGGGAACGTCCCGAACGTCCTGAACGTCCCGAGGGCCAGGCCGGCCCTCCCGCTGGTCAGGGTGGACCTCCTTCAGAACCGGCCATCGGAAATACCGGATCTCTTGTGGCCGGTGCTGCGGGGACAACCTTTGCCATTCCCAGGCTGGGAATAACTCCTGTTGTCGTGGCTGACGGTCCCGCAGGCCTCCGGATCAGTCCGACCCGCCAGAACGATGACCATACTTATTATTGCACAGCATTCCCGGTTGGCACCCTGCTTGCATCCACCTGGAACACGGAACTGGTGAACCAGGTCGGAAAGGCCGTCGGGAACGAGATGCTTGCATACGGGGTTGATGTGATCCTGGGTCCGGGTATGAATATCCAGCGAAATCCGCTCTGCGGAAGGAACTTTGAATATTACTCCGAGGATCCTTATATATCCGGCAAAATGGCTGCTGCCATGGTCAGTGGGGTCCAGTCCCTGGGTGTGGGTACATCCATAAAGCATTTTGTGGCCAATAATGCAGAGACGAACCGTAATTCTGTAAATGTGATCGCAAGTGAACGGGCCTTACGGGAGATCTACCTGGAGGGTCCGAGAATAGCCGTTCAGGAAGCACAACCCTGGACCGTCATGTCGTCTTACAACAAGCTCAACGGCACCTATACTTCCGAAAGCCATGACCTTCTGACAAACATTCTCCGGGGGGATTGGGGTTTTAAAGGATATGTCATGACCGACTGGATGGGGGGCTCCAGTCCCAAAGACCAGATGATTGCCGGTAATGACCTGCTGATGCCCGGAAATTCAAGGCAGACGGAAGCCATCATCAAAGCGGTACAGGACGGGGAACTGGATGAAGCCGTACTGGATCAGAACGCGGAACGGATCCTGAATATCATTGTATCAGGTCCGCGTTTTAATGGAGTTCAGTTCTCCAATGACCCGGACCTGAAGGCCCATGCCCTGGTAACCCGTCAAAGCGCCACGGAAGGTATGGTACTGCTTAAAAACGATAGCGCTGCCCTGCCTCTTGCAGCAGAAACCAAGAAACTGGCCGTATTCGGAAATACTTCCTACGATATCATTGTAGGTGGAACGGGCAGCGGTGATGTAAATGAAGCATACAGTGTTTCACTGGTTGAAGGGCTCCAGAACGCGGGCTACTCCATCAGTGAAAATCTCCAGACCACTTACAATGCCTATGTGGACGCAGTTAAAGAGGGTCGTCCCAGGAGAAGGGGATTCATGTCCATGTTTGGCGGAGGGGAAGTGGTTCCGGAACTATCCGTGAACGAAAGCCTGGCTAAAAGTATGGCTGAAGTTTCTGATGCAGCCCTCATCACCATTGGCCGAAATTCGGGTGAAGGACGTGACCGTACAAGCGGACCAGGGGACTTTCAACTGACAGATTCAGAAATTGAGCTGATTCATAATGTCTCCGCTGCTTTTCATGCCAAGGGTAAAAGAACTATCGTGATCCTGAATGTGGGTGGTGTGATTGAAACTGCCAGCTGGAAATCGATGCCTGATGCCATCCTTCTGGCATGGCAGGGAGGACAGGAAACAGGCAATTCCATCGCCGACATCCTGAGCGGGAAAGCTAATCCATCCGGAAAACTGGCGATTACCTTCCCGGAAAAATACGGGGATGTCCCAACAGCTACCACCTTCCCGGGCAAGGAACTTCCTTCAGACACCCCGGATGATGGCAGGCGCGGTTTCATGCGGGGGGCACCTGCAGAAGATGTATATACGGATGGAATTTATGTAGGCTACAGGTACTATGAGACCTTCGGGGTGAAGCCCTCCTATGAATTCGGATACGGCCTGTCCTATACAACGTTTGAATACAGCAACCTGAAACTCAGTTCTGCCAGATTCAGAAATACACTTACAGTTTCCGTGGATGTTAAAAATTCCGGTGAAGTTGCGGGGAAGGAAGTGGTTCAGCTGTATCTCCATGCGCCACAAAAGAAACTGGATAAACCGGTGATCGAGTTGAAAGGGTTTGCCAAAACTCGTCTACTCCAACCCGGAGAGTCCCAGACCCTCACTTTCGAACTAGTTAAGAGGAGCCTGGCCTCCTTTGACTCAGACGCTTCTGCCTGGATCGCCGACGCGGGTACCTATACCGTAAAAATCGGAGCCTCTTCGGAAGATATCAGGCAAACGGGAGACTTTGAGGTAAACAGGGATATGACCGTGAAAAAAGAGTCCAGGTCACTTGTTCCCGAAAGGGAAATCAAGGAACTGAAACCTGACAGTCAATAGATCACGCTTGCACATAAGATGGTCCGGTGCAGCGGTTTGCTGCGCCGGATCTTTATTTAATCGTCATCGTCCTCCTCTTCACCATCTGAGAACATTTTGGGATAGCTCTCTTTCCCCCGGAGCGCAAACCAGATGATCCTGTTCAACAACTGGTCGTTGCCCCGGTCCACATGCTGGAACTCCGGGTCCATGCTTTTCTTCGCATAATAGAGGGCCCTGCCATGCAGCGCATCCAGTTCCGGATTCATCTCATCAAGAGGAATCCTGTTTGGCAGAGCCGAATAGGTGGAGTAATCAGGAACCGTGATAAAACAATCAAACATGGGCATCGCCGTCGCATCCACGATATTCATAGGCGGCAGGCCCAGAATCTGTTCAATGGTACGCACCATGGAAGTCTGATTGTATTGCGTGCTAACAACTCTTTGGGATTCGGAGTAAGGGCTTATCACCATCCCAAGGGTACGGTAGGCAGAAACATGATCCCATCCTGCCTGTGAATCATCCTCGGTTACAAAAATAACCGTATTCTCCCAGAACCTGCTTTTGGTAATGGCTTCCACGATCTGTCCCAGGGCCAGGTCGTTGTCGGCTACCATGGCTCGCGGTGTGGGAAATCCGGGACTGGTACCCGCTGTATGGTCGTTGGGCAGCGCCACAATGCTGAGTTCCGGCCACTGGTCACCCTCCATTTCTTCATAGGCATGCAGTTCGTCAATGAAGGCTTTGGCTCGCAATACATCCGGAATCGCATGATGATCATATGCCGGGTAGGTAGCCGAAAGCAGTTTTTCAACCGGTTTAATGGTGGTCCTGTTCGTAAATTCAAAAGGTTTGTCATTCAGAAAATCCGAATAGATGCTGCTCCAGGTCAGGCTATCGCTGAATACCGGTATGGCGGCCTCCCCGTATATCCGTACGCTCCGGCCGTTCCGAATCGCGTTGTCCCAGAGAAAACCGGTGGGGCTGTAGACCAGGGCATCCGTCTGTACATGCGGGTAACTCCGGAACCATGCGCGGACATTTTTTTCAATGTTATCCGTTACGATGGAAGCATCGGTCCATTGATGACCTTCAGCGGAAGACTTTCCGGATACATAATAATTGTCCATAAGCATGAACTGACGAACAAGCTGGTGGGTATTGGGGGTCACTTCTTCGCCAAAAACACATAGCGAAGGTTCTCCGTTACCCGCCGGGAAATCCCCCAGGAGCTGATCATAGGTCCTGTTTTCCTTGATGATATAGACCACATGCTTAAAGACGGAGGGCTCTCCGATCCTGGCGGGCACCGGTACAGGAGCCATCCCTTCTCTGGGTTCCTCCAGGGAAAGGCTCATGCGGTACAGTAAATTAGCCTGCATGACGCGCTCGGAGTAGTTGGCAAGTTTCTTTTTGCCCGGAACCGGGATCCGGGAGACCGATGCCATCATATGGTGTGAGTTATAGGCAGGATCCCCGGAAGGGATAATGGTCTCGTTGGCGATCCTGGCTCCTTCCGCCTCTATATTGGCCACAAACAGCACATTCCTGCCTAAAATATCGACGGCCCCGGGATAGGCCCCGGTGGGGATGAATCCGACCACCTCGCTTTCTTCCAGTTTACTTTTAGAAGTTGCCTTCTGCCCCAGATTTACCACCGCCAGCGCATTGTCCATTCCATTGGCCACATAAAGGGTCTTCCCGTTCCCTGTAATGGCCAGTCCATTGGGCGAGGATCCCCAGAAAGGATTTTCATCCCCCAGCAACCTGACTGAAATTGTTTCGGTCACTTCTTCCGTTCGGGTATCAATGACCGAAACCTCATCGCTGTTCGCATTGGACACATAAATAAAATTCTCGTCGGGGCTACGTACGATATCGTTGGGATGAAGCCCCACCACAACCTCATTGAGCACTTTTCCTGTAGAGGGATCCAGGACACTCACCGTTCCTTCGCGTATGGAACCGGTTTCCGGATCCACCTTTGCTTTCCCCCATGGTACTCCGGCCACGTCGGGAT
>CAYRLP010000131.1:4355-7111 GCA_964424935.1 uncultured Bacteroides sp. | reverse complement strand
AATCCACCAAGATACTTTAAAAATAAAAGGAGCTCAATCCGTACTCAGCAGGAGGACCCGGGCATCTTCAAGGTCATATTCCTTGCTAATATCCGGATAGGGCAGCAGATAAATCAGCTCGTATTTCAGTCCGCGGACCACGGTATCCCTTCGGAAATCAACATGGGTATTCAACCAGAAAGAGGAGGGATTCCCGGCTTGTGACAGATTGAGTTTGACCTGTCCGTTTCCTTCCCAAAAACACATTGCACCTATGGGACAACGGCTATCCAGGATGGAATCCACGGTGAGCCGGATCTCATATCTTGAATTGCAGTACAGTTCCCCGTACCTCAATTCAATGGTGTCGTTCAATATCAGCTCTTCTGCAGCACGATCGGAGCAGTAGCTTTCGCTCTGCAAAAACTCACAGGCATACAGGAGAAGACCTGACACCAGGACAATGGATATTAATATGATTCTTCTTTGTCTCATGTTCGTTATCAGGATGCATCCCGCATGCTTTGGGTTGCGGGATCAGTGAATTTTCCAGCTAAATACTTGACTTCCTTCTGTTTTCTGATGTAACTTGCCTGAAATTAACCCATAAGAGATGGCTACGTATTTTTTAACCGGCACGTACGATGCAGATGCCATCAAAGGCATCAGTCGTAAACGCACCGCCGAAGTCACGAAGCTTGTTGAGGATGTCGGCGGAAAGATCCTTTCAACCTATCTTTTGCTGGGTGAAACAGACCTGGTGATTATAGCTGAGTTTCCCGGACTGAACCAAGCTATTCAGGCATCTGTGAACATCGGTAAAAGCACGGGGATAAGCTTTAAAACCTATCCGGCCATTACCGCGGCGGAATTTGATGAGATTTTAGGTTAAGCTGTTAATTACTTTCAGGGAAAGTGCCTTGAACATTGGGTTCCGGATCCGTATTGGTATCCGGGATTGGCACTATTATTGAGGTATTTAGGTACCACCAACACCTAAATGTCATGGACCTGAAAAAAGCCCCCCAGGCAAGCTTGGAGAACAAGCGCCTGACCAATACTATCGTTGGGTTGATCATAAGCCTCTCCCTCATCCTTATCAGTTTCGAATGGACGACTCCCCAACATCGAATGTCGGAACTGAATGCTGCAAAGGAGATAGAATTTGACATGGAAGAAATTGCGCTGATCCCGCGGGAAGAACCGAAACCGGAACCCAAAGAGAATTTACCGGTAGTCATGGAAGTTATCGATATCGTTCCGGATGATGTGGAACTCGATGATGTGGAGTTCATCGTTGAAGTGACCGATGATACGGAGTATAATTTCTGGTTCGAGGATCCAAATGATACGGAGATCGTGGATGAGACCCCCATTCCCTTTGTACAGGTTGAGGATAAACCTGAGTTTAACGGAGGGGATCCGAACAGTGAATTTGCCAGGTATATTGCGAAACATCTTCAGTACCCGGCCATCGCGGCTGAAAATGGCGTATACGGCCTGGTAGTGGTCCAGTTCGTGATTGATCAGAACGGGAACCTGACCGATCCGGTGATCCTCAGATCCGTAGATCCGGCGCTGGATGCAGAAGCCCTGCGGGTGATCTCGACTTCACCCAGATGGACCCCTGGTAAGCAAAGGAACAAGCCTGTCAGGGTCACATTCCAATTCCCGATAAATTTCGTTCTTCAGTAGAAACTGGTCTTGTTCAGGCTTTTTCTTAAATTGAAAGAGCTAAATCTAACAGGATGAAGTATTGTGGAGGCGCTGTATTCCTGCTGTCTTTCTTATGGTTCTATATTCCTGGTGAGTATGTACTTATGGCCAACCAGGATCAGAAGCTCTTTTTCCTTACGCTGGAGCACTTCCTTACCTACGCGCAGCATCCGGGAGGAATGCTGGAATACCTTGGGCATTTCCTGACGCAATTTTACCGTTTCCCGCTGGCGGGGGCCATGATACTTGCCGGTGTGATCACAGCGACCTATATAGCCGTGGAAAACTGGATCGGGAAACTGGCCGGGACTCGCGGGTGTTCGGTACTTACCTTGTTGGTTCCACTGCTCCTTCTTGGAATGCACAATCATTATCCCCAACAGCTCCATCAAAGTATAGGATTTCTTCTGGTCGTGGTCCTGTTACTGCTGGTGCCTCAGCGTCGTTCTGCAAGAAGAGTATTTTTTGCTGCATTCATACCCGTATTCTATTTCTTTGCAGGGGGGTACGTGCTTCTGTTCTGCATTCTGGTGCTGACATCGCAGCTGATCCAAATAGGGAATCAGCATGCCTTCATAAAAGGATCCGGGGGCTTTACTCCGGGTATGGAAATCATCATCTGGAATCTGCTTTACCCGGTATTGATTATTCTCCTGGGGGCTCGCTTTATTTTCCTGGATCCCGTAAAGGACCTGTTCATTGATCCGTTTCCATCCGGGGAAGCCTATCCTGTTCCCTATCTGCCCTGGATCTTCATCGCCTGGATGATCCTTTTAGCAGTTTTGGGAAACAGCAGACCAAACTGGCTTATCCCGTTTACCGGATTGAAAGGAAAGGCCCTGTGGTCACGAGTCATCCCGGGTATGGTGATCCTGGTCCTGGTCGCCGTCCTGTTGGTGAAATATACCTTTAATCCAAAAAACAGGGATTTCTTCACCATTGAGCGAATGGCGGTCGAAGAAGATTGGGACGAGTTGCTTCGTTACGCGAACCGGCATCCATCCACCAATCTTTTCGGCACCTTCTATACCAACCTGGCCCTTGCAAACCAGGGATTATTA
>CAYRLP010000131.1:0-4345 GCA_964424935.1 uncultured Bacteroides sp. | reverse complement strand
ATTATGCACCTCCCTTTTCAACTATCCCCAGGTTTTCGGGCCCGAGGGGCTCTGTTTTGGATGGGATGCCAAGGCTGAGATCCTGAAACGGGGCAGTGATTTCTTCTGGACCATTCATTTTGTGAACGAGGCGCATCACTGGTCCTTCGAGTCCATGGTCGTGGAGGGATTCACGGCCCGGAACCTGAAACGTCTGATCCAGACCGAGCTGGTCAGAGGGAACTACCTGGTGGCCGAAAAATATATCGGACTGCTGGACCGGACCCTGTTCGACAGGGCAATGGCGGATTACTATCGTTCATTTCTGTTCCGGCCGGAGCGGATCAGGGAGGATCCGGAGCTTGGACCCGCGATCCGGATGCAAATGGATCACGATTTCTTTTCTGAAGGGGCCGACCTGGAAAAGAACCTGCGTTCCCTGATTGCCAATGATCCTTCGAACCTGCAGGCCTATGATTACCTGATGGCTTTGCTCCTGCTGGAAAAGAAAGTGGATGAGATAGTGGAATTGCTTCCCGGATACCTGGAACAGACCGGTGGGAAATTCCCGCAATTGCTGGAGGAAAGCCTGGTGGTCTACAATTTGCTACACCGGGGGGAAGGCATTCCGGATATCCCCCTGTCAAGGAACACCTTGCAGCGTTTTAATGAATACTCATCGGTCCTGAGGCGAGCGCGTAATCAGCAAGAGGCTGCACGTACTCTCTATCCCCTCTATGGGAATACTTTCTGGTTCCATATGAACTTTTCCAATATATCTATACCTTAGGCACATGGGAAGAAGATATATATCGCGGGTTTGGGTGACGCTGATCTGTACAACGATCATTACTACGGTTCTGATCTGTGGGTGCAATGGTCCCGGCCGGAGTCCGCTTGAAGGCGGCACGGGACTGGCCCGGACTCCCGATATTATTCCTGATTACAGTGGAGTGGCCATCCCTGATAATATCGCTCCTTTGAATTTCCGGATCATGGAGGAAGGCGGGCATTTCAGGATTATTCTTCACGGGGAGAAGGGAAGGGAAATCAAGCTGAAAGCAAAAGGAAAGAAGGTCCGGATCCCTTCCAAGCGCTGGAAGCGATTCCTTTCACAAAACAGCGGGCATGATTTTGAAATCCGGGTCTCTAAAAAAAGATCAGGGGAATGGCAGGATTTTACGCCGATCGTAAACCGGATCACACCCTATCCCATTGATCCGGTAGTTGTATACAGGCTTATCCCGCCCGGATATGAGACCTGGTCTACCATGGGACTCTACCAGAGGAACCTGAGCACATTCAGGGAGAAAGCAGTAATAGAAAACCAGTATGCCGAGGAAAACTGTGTCAACTGCCATGCTTTTGCCGCCGGTAATCCGCAATACATGATGTTCCATGTCAGGGGTTCCATTGGCGGGACCATGATCAGGAAGGGGGATGAAATAAAAAAGGCTGATTTGAAACGTGAGGAAACCCTCTCAGCCGGAGTATATCCTTCGTGGCACCCTTCAGGCGATTATATAGCTTTCTCTACGAATAAGATCGAACAGTATTTCCATTCGAAAACGGAAAAGATCATTGAGGTCCTGGACCGGCATTCCGACCTGATACTATACAATACCAGTACCGGTGAAGTCACCCATGTGCCGGGGACACAGGGAGACGAGTACATGGAGACCTACCCGGCATGGTCGCCAGACGGCCGGTATCTCTATTTTTGCAGGTCCGGGGCGAATGCGGATACTCCCTATGATTCGATCCGGTACGATATCTGCAGGAAAGCCTTCGACCCTGTGAAGCAGAGCTTCGGGAATACGGAAATGATTTTTGAGGCTTCAGCAATGGATCTCAGCGCCTCCATGCCCAGGGTATCCCCCAATGGCAGACATCTGCTCTGTACGGTCCATAATTACGGGACCTTCCCCATATGGCACAAGGAGGCCGATCTCTGCCTGGAGGACCTGGACAACATGACCAGGTCCATTCCGGAATCGGACAATTCACATGACGTGGACAGATTTCATTCCTGGTCAGCCAATGGCCGGTGGGTTGTATTCAGCAGTAGAAGGCATGACGGGAGATACACCCGGCTGTATATCAGTTACGCAGATGAGCAGGGAACACTCCATAAACCCTTCATGCTCCCGCAACGGGATCCGGATTCCAATGAGCGCCTGTTCTATTCCTACAATGTCCCCGAACTGGTCACCGGAAACATCGATATCAACCCCAGGAAATGGATCAGCATGTTGCGCAGGCCCATGAGGTAACAACGCACAGGCATTTTTTCTAAGAAGCAATTTGACCAATGAAGGTAATGATTTTATGGTCAATATATCTTCCGTGATTAGGATTCGGTCGTTTGATTACTGCGCTTGCTGGGTATAGGCTGTGGAACTGATTTTTACAATTATTTTAACAAAAAATATTTGACTGGAATGAAGATGTTCCGTAATTTGTTACTGATAATCAAAACATTAAAGAACATTAGGATGAAGAAACAGATTCTTTCAATACTCGTAATTGTTGGGTGTATTTGTGTTTTAGAATTAAATGCATTTGGACAGAAGACTTCTGTTACCGTAAATCTGGGACCCTCAATCAGCCATATTCTTGGCAGTGAAAGTTATATGATCGCCATAGGAGGTCAGGCTGGAGTGGAAGCGAATCTTCCATTTAATTGCAGCCTGCCGCTCACAGCATGGGCCGGATTAAATTTCTCAATGCAGGGAGCCAGGTGGGAAGATGATTGGGGTGAAGGCCTGATTCAAGGAGTGGACCGACTGCTGTATTTGAATATCCCCCTGACAGGAAGATACACCTTTGAGAATGGTTTTTATGTGGAAGCTGGTGTTCAACCCGGTTTTCGGCTGAGTGCCAACGAAAAGTATGAGGGAGAGTCGTATGATATTAAAGATCTGATCAAGACTTTTGACTTCAGTATTCCCCTGGGGATTGGTTACAGCTTTCCAAATAACTTCGGAGTTAACCTCAGGGCCATACCGGGAGTCACCAACATCAATCAAGGTGAATGGGCAGATTATACGGACCACAATTTCGTAGTGGTCCTCAGGGTTTTTTATACAATTCTGGAGAAATAGTAGTAGTATAGTTACAGTAAGAGAAATGAAAAGAGGGTGTCTCAAAAGGCACCCTCCTTTGTTATGCAGTCCGTAGGGTCGCTCATTTAACAGAAGGCGGATTGAATGGGAGTATGGAAGCGAGTGAAGCAGATAAAAAGATCACAAGGAGGGTTATGGATGCTCTGGAATAAGTAGATATTAATCTCCAGGATCACTTGATACTGAATAGTGATGAGCAATATTCCACAATTGAGGTATGAATTATTATTTATATAACTCGCAAATAAGCGGCACAATTATTGCATTTTCGTATCATACGCCATCATCCCTTACCGAATAAGGCAATGAAACCATTTTCAAAGTTCTTGCTGTTTTTTCTTTGCGTTTCACTCTTTCCCGATATACTTCAATCCCAGGATTCTCTTCAGTACCGAAAACTATACCTGCATACCGACAGGGAACATTATTTTCTGGGTGATACCTTGTGGTACAAAAGCTACTACCTGGATGGTCGGTCCAACACTTTTGTCCCCGGGATTATCAGCCTATATGTCGACCTGATCGATGAACAGGGAAACTCTTTGGCCGAACAGATAATGGCCCTGGATAATGGGGCTTCTCCCGGGGCGATTTTTATTCCCGACTCACTAGAACCAGGCAATTATATGCTTCGTGCATTTACAGATTTTCAAAAACAGATCGGGGAAGAGGCATTCTTTTACAAAGAGTTAAAAATCTCCAAACTCGTGAGCTTTGTAGAACAGGCACAGCCACCTGACCTATCACCTCCTGAAGAGATTTACCTGGACTTCCTTCCTGAAGGTGGGATGCTTCTGGAAGAGCAATTGAATACCCTTGCACTGAAAGCCACGGATTCACAGGGAAACGGAGTTCCGGTTGAGGGGGAGATCTTGAACAGCCATGGTACTTCCGTGGCCTTTTTTAGTACCAGTTACAAGGGTATGGGTTCCTTTGCATTCACGCCTGTTGGAGGTGAAAACTATACGGCAAGGATAGCTGCCTATCCAGATTATTACTATCGCTTCGAGGATATTGTAAAAGAAGGCATCAAGATAGAATTTGAGGAAGAAGACCGTGAAAATCTGCACTTCAGGGTGGTGACGAATGCATCCTCATTTGTGGGCCGTACCTATTACTTTGCCATATCTCATCGTGGCGATGTGATCTTCTATCAGAAATTTGTTCCGAAAGACAACATCTTTCCCATCACGGTGAACAGGGATGCTCTGCGTGCCGGGATTAATAAAATGGTCCTAATG